>QEUR01000135.1 GCA_003577095.1 Acidobacteriota bacterium | reverse complement strand
CGGCCCGCCGCGCAAGAGCGCATTCACAAACGACTGCGGAATGTCCATGTGGGTCAGCGAATCGCCGAACTCGTAGGGCTTGGTCTGCTGCATTTCGACCGCCCCTTCGCCCACGATCGGCCCGCCGTGCCGCCCCGTGCGTGAGGCTTGCAAGTTGCTGAAGATGCGCTCCAACAGCCGGCCCTGGAACAGTCGGTACGCTTGGGGCGTCAGGCGGAAGCCGCCCTGGTCGCGCTCCAGACCCTGCCGCTCGGCCAATTCGCGGACGTAGTTCTCAATAAAGTTGCGGAGCGACTCAAGTTGCCCGATGTCGCCCGGTTCGGCGAATTCGGACAGCGCGTCCATGTCGATCACCCCGATTTGCGCCGTCTCTTTGGCTTCCTCCAACTGCTTGAGCAGCTCGTCGATCTTTTCCAGCTCTTCCTTGATCGCCAGCGCCTCGGGCACGGTCATCGATTGGCGGCCGGTAAAATGATACTTGGCCGCCAGCAGATCGACCTCGTACTTCTCGCCCATCCGCTCAATGAGGGGCATCAGGCTTCGAGCGAATTCCGAGCGGTCGTCGCCCGCGGCGTACCACAGCCGCTCCAGGTCATATAGCTGCTCCTCCTCGATTGCCTCATCGAACGCCTTGCGGAGCTTCTTCGGTGGCTTGACTTGCTTGGCCTGTTGTCGCAGCGCGCGGGCCGCTTCTTTTTGAACTGTGTCGGTCTCATACTTTTCCAGGATCTTCCGCTTGCGTTCCAGCAGCATCGCCAGGAGCGCATCGAGGCTCGGCCCCAGCCCCGCAATTTGGCTGGGATCCAAACGCACCGCCCGCGCCAGCTCTTCCTCGGTCAGATGCCGCATCGAGCCGTACATGAGCATGTGCTCAAAGGCGGTCGAGGTCAGGTCCGGCGGCGGCTGCGTCGGAGAAGGAAACCGCACCGGGTCGTACCGCTGGTACGTGTGAATTACCCCGCCGAGCGTTTGCCGATTTACCATATTCAGATCCTGGCGTTAATCCATTGCACCGATTTAAGCCACAGAGGAAACACAGATTGAACACCGATGAAGACAAAGAAGAAGGCGGAGACGATCAGACCTACCGACCTGATGGGACTCGGCGTTTGCCCGTCTCTCCTTCCTCTTCTTTTCCGTTTTCCTCTGTGTTCAATCCGTGGCTAACGAACCTATTCCACTCGGTATTCTACTCTTCCATGCCGCTGGGCGCGGGAGATTTTGTCCATCGCATAGAGGCCGGCGAGGACGAACTCGACGCAGGAGGCGCGGACCGCCGGGTTGAGGTCCACCTCGGTGATGCCGCCGAGGATCGAGGGCTGCTGCACCAGGTCGGCCGCGCTGTGCGGCAGGAAGACCAGGGCGGCGACCACGGAGGCGACGGCTGCGACGCCGGCGGAGATGTAGAAGCCGCGGTTGATCGCCGACAGGCCGCTCTCGCCGGAGCGGGCCCGGGTGATGAAGACGCCCAGGATCGCGGTCAGCGCACCGATCGCCGGGATGATGAGCGGGAAGGTGAGGCCGCCGTTGGCGCCGAGCGCGGCGCTGCCCAGGATGAGGGCCGCGACGAGCGTGACGGCGTAGGACTCGAAGAGGTCGGCGGCCATGCCGGCGCAGTCGCCCACGTTGTCGCCGACGTTGTCGGCGATGGTGGCCGCGTTGCGGGGGTCGTCCTCGGGGATGCCGGCCTCGACCTTGCCGACGAGGTCCGCGCCCACGTCGGCGGCCTTGGTGAAGATGCCGCCGCCGACGCGCATGAACATCGCCAGCAGCGCGGCCCCGAAGCCGAAGCCCTCGAGCACCTTGGGAGCGGCGCCCTGGTAGACGAGGACGACGAGAGCCGCCCCGAGCAGGCCGAGGCCGACCGTGGCCATGCCGACCGTGCCGCCGGTGCGGAAGGCGATCTTCATGCCCGCGTCGCGGTCGCCGTGCCGGGCGGCCTCGGCCACCCGCATGTTGGCGGCGGTGGCCAGGTTCATGCCCAGGTAGCCGATGCTCGCCGAGAAGGCGGCGCCGAAGAGGAAGGCGACCGAGCGGCCGATCCGGACGGTCATGTCGTCCGCGGGCAGCACGAGCAGCAGCAGGAAGGCGACCACCGCGAAGACGCCGAGGGTGCGGAACTGGCGGCCGAGGTAGGCCGAGGCCCCCACCTGCACCGCCGCGCCGATCTCCTGCATGCTCTCGGTGCCCGTGGAGGTCACCAGGACCTGCCTGCGGAAGACGAAGCCCATCACCAGGGCGAGGACGGAGATGGCGAGCACCACGACGACGATCGAGGTGTCCGCGGTGCTGAGCGAGATGTCGCTCGCGGCACGGACTGGTGTCATAAGACAGCCTCCTGAGCTGGCCCGCGGCCTTGCGGGCAGACGACGGGCGGGAGCTGGCTCCCGCTTGGGTTGTGGTCACGGTCGTGACCCGTGGCACGATCCGGTCGGCCGCCGTCATGGTATGCGGTCGCGCCCCCGTGGGTCGTCGCGGGTCGGCCGCGGGTCGGCCGCGGACCCTCGAGGGTGGGGGTGTGTCGGGGGTGCGGCGTAGCGTGGCGCGCACATGGACACGCACCAGACGGACTCCCACCAGATGGACACCGGCAGGGACGGGCAGCCCGCCTTCGACCCGTTCGCCGCGCTGGCGCACCTGAGCCGGGGCCCGCGCGCCGGGCGGCTGGTGCACGTCCGGACGGTGCCCGCCCGCGAGGGACGGACGGTGCCGTGGCCGGACTGGGTGGCCCCCGAGGTGACCGCCGCGCTGCACGGCGAGGGCATCACGCAGCTGTGGGAGCACCAGGCCCGCGTGGCCGAGCTGGCCCGCTCCGGCCGGCACGTCGTGGTCTCCACCGGGACCGCGTCGGGCAAGTCGTTGGGTTTCCTGCTGCCGGTCCTCACCGCGGTGTGCGAGGGCGCGACGGCCGCCAGCGGCAGGGGCGCGACGGCGATCTACCTGAGCCCGACGAAGGCGCTGGGCGCCGACCAGGCGGCGCGGCTGCATACCCTCGCGGTGCCGGGGGTGCGCGCGGCGACGCTCGACGGGGACACCCCGACCGAGGAGCGGCGGTGGATCCGGGACCACGCCCACTACGTGCTGACCAACCCCGACCTGCTGCACCACACGCTCCTGCCCGGGCACGAGAGGTGGCGGTCCTTCCTGCGGGCGCTGCGCTACGTCGTGGTCGACGAGTGCCACGTCTACCGGGGCGTCTTCGGGGCGCACGTGTCGGCGGTGCTGCGGCGGCTGCTGCGGGTGGCCGCGCGCTACGGCGCGCACCCGACCGTGGTGCTCGCGTCGGCGACGGTGGCCGAGCCGGGGGTGCTCGCGCGCACCCTGGTGGGGCAGGAGGTCGAGGCCGTGACGCAGGACGCCTCGCCGCGGCGCGAGACCGTCGTGGCGCTGTGGCGCCCACCGGAGGAGGACGGCCGGAGACGCGGCACGGCGGCCGAGACAGCCTTGGTGCTGGCCGACCTGGTCGAGACCGGCGTGCAGACGGTGGCTTTCGCCCGCTCGCGCCAGGGCGTGGAAGTGGTGGCGGGGCGCACCCGTGAGGAGCTGGACGCGCGCGGCGCCTTGGTGCCCGGCCAGGTCGCGGCCTACCGGGGCGGTTACCTGCCGGAGGAGCGGCGGGCGCTGGAGGGGTCGCTGCGCCGACGGGAGATCCTCGGGCTGGCGGCGACGACGGCGCTCGAGCTCGGCATCGACATCGCCGGGCTGGACGCCGTCGTGATGGCCGGGTGGCCGGGGACACGGGCCTCGTTCTGGCAGCAGGCCGGGCGGGCCGGGCGCCGCGGGGCGCCGTCGCTGGCGGTCCTGGTCGCCGCCGACGACCCGCTCGACTCCTACCTGCTGGCCCACCCCGAGCTGATCTTCGACGCGCCGCTGGAGGCGTGCGTGCTCGACCCGGAGAATCCCTACGTCCTCGGTCCGCACCTCGCCGCCGCCGCGGCCGAGCTGCCGCTGACCGCCGACGACGAGCGGTGGTTCGGGCCCGGCGTGCCGACGCTGGCCGAGCAGCTGGTGACCGGCGGGGTGCTGCGCCGCCGCCCGACGGGGTGGTACTGGTCGCGTCCCGACCGGCCCACCGACCACCTCCAGCTGCGCGACGCGGGCCAGCCGGTGCAGATCGTCGAGTCCGGCAGCGGACGGATCCTCGGGACCGTCGACGAGGACCGGGCGCTGACCACCGTGCACGCCGGGGCGGTCTACGTCCACCAGGGCCGCGCGCACGTGGTCACCGACCTGGACCTGGAGTCGGGCGTCGCCATGGTCGTCGCCGGCGACCCGGGCTGGAGCACCCGGGCGCGCACCGAGAGCACCTTCGCCGTGCGGTCCGTCGAGGACGAGCAGGTCTGGGGCGCCGCCCGCCTGTGCACCGGCCGGGTCGAGGTCACCTCGCGGGTGACCGCCTTCCAACGGGTGCTGCCGGACGGGTCGGTCGTGGGCACCCACCCGCTGGAGCTGCCGGAGCGGACGCTGCTGACGCAGGCGGTGTGGTGGACGCTGCCGGAGGAGGAGCTGGCGCTGGCCGGGCTGGCGCAGGACGAGGTGCCCGGCGCCCTGCACGCCGCCGAGCACGCGACGATCGGGATGCTGCCGCTGCTCGCCACCTGCGACCGGTGGGACGTCGGCGGCGTGTCGACGCCGCTGCACCCGGACACCGGGCTGCCCACGGTCATGGTCTTCGACGGGCACCCCGGCGGCGCGGGGTTCGCGCGCCGGGGCTTCAGGGAGGCGGCGACCTGGCTCACGGCGACGCGCGACCTGGTGGACGGCTGCGCGTGCACCGCGGGCTGCCCCGCGTGCGTGCAGTCGCCCAAGTGCGGCAGCGGCAACGAGCCGCTGCACCGGGCCGGCGCGGTGGCCGTGCTCTCGCACCTGCTCTCCGAGCGCTCGGTCGACGTGCCCGCCTCGGGCCCAGGACGAGGCTGACGAGCCGGCTCCATCCTGCAGCAGGGACCGCCGCCGTCCTGTGGAGGGAACCGGTTCCTCGCGCGGGTTCCTCCCGCCGCGAAGAGCCGGATCCCTCCACAAGATCGCTGGAGCGGGTCCTGGTGGCAACCGACACCGGGCGTGACCTCGCCGTTTCCGTTAGTCTCGTCGGGCGCCGGCAACCCGGCGCCGTGGAGCACGCACGGAAAGGCCCGACCATGCTCGTCATCGGCTTCCTGCTCATCCTGCTGGCCGCCGCCGTCATCGCCTACGTCCTGCTCGCCACCGCCGGCGACCCCGCCGTGGAGATCAGCTACGGGGTGCTCAACGTCGAGGTCACCCCGCTGTGGCTTTACCTGGCCGGCGTCCTGACCCTGCTGGTCGCGGCGGTCGGCGTCTGGATGGTCGGGGCCGGCGCCCGCACCAAGGCGCGGAAGGCGCGAGAGGTCCGCGAGCTGCGCAAGCAGGCCAAGGAGGCCGACCGTAGGGCAGCCCGCACCGGCGACCCGACCGTGCGTCCCGAGGTCGGGGCCGGCGCCGACACGACCCGCACCGCACCGACCACCGGTCCTCGCACCCCCTCCTCGGCCCCGCCGCCCACCGACCGCCCGGGCACCACGGGGACGACCACGCGCCGCAACCCCCTGGACCACGACGCCTGACGCCGCCGGCTGATGCCTGACGCCGCAGCGGGCTGATGCCTGACGCCGCAACGGGCTGATGCCTGACGCCGCAGCGGGCTGATGCCTGACGCCGCAGCGGGCTGATGCCTGACGCCGCAGCGGGCTGATGCCTGTGACGTCCGTGCCAGACCGGCTGCTCAGCCGCGCGGGCGGGCCATGGCGCAGACCCACCCCTGCGGCATCGTGCCGTCCTCGATGAAGGCGTGCAGCTGCTCCTTGGCGGCGTCGTCCAGCCTGGCGTCACCCTCGGGGTAGACGATCGGCTCCTCCTTGGCGTTGTGCCTGTCGAGCTGGTCGAGCAGCTCGCGGCACCGCTGCGTGGTCGTGCCGCCCGACTCGGCGGCCTCCTGCTCCAGCTCGTCCAGGGTGCGCCAGATCTCGCCGTGCTCGCGCAGCATCACCAGCACCGGAGCCATCAGCCCACCGGCGCGCAGCGGCGGGAACAGGAACTCCTCCTCGAGGTAGATGTGGCGGCGCAGCGCGGCAGCCGCCCGGGAGAGCTGGTCGGGCTGGCGCCGCCCCGACTCCTCCCCGGCGGCGAACGCCTCCAGGGCGGCGTCGATCTCGTGGTGCTCACGCTCCAGCGCGGCGGTCAGGGTTCTCTCGTCCACCATGACGGGCTCCATTTCTCCGACCTCTGTGGGGGATACCTGGAGGCTACGCCCCGGCACGGCTCACCGGTCCGCCGGGATGCCGCCGGCGGCGGACCGGGCGGTCGCGCGCCAGGGGGTCCCGGCCACCTCGGTGCGTACCTCGACGGTGGCGCGCGGCAGGCCCTGCGCGTCCGTGCGGACGGTGCACGAGACCACGGCCGCGTCGTGCAGCCCGGCGACGTGCCCACCGGCCAGGCAGGCCTTGGCGGCGTCGGCGCCCTCGAGGGCCCGGCCAGCGACGGCGAGGGCCGCGAGGTCGGCCGCCGTCCGCGCGCGCTGCCCGGCGACCGCGACGGCCGCGACGAGGAGGCCGGCGACCAGCAGCGTGGCGAGGACCCCGACCAGCCCGACGGCGAGCACGGTGCCCGACCCCCGGTCCTGCCGTCGTGGCAGCGTCGGTGGTGGTGCCAGGGCCGGTGCCGGTGCCAGGGCCGGTGCCGGTCCTGGTGCCGACCTGCCCACCCGTCGGCGGCGACCTCCTCCACGTCCGGGGCCCATCCACCGGGTCACGGGCGCGCTCCCGGCTCCCAGAGCGCCGCGGCCGAGGCGCGCGCGCCCGGCAGCGCCGGCAGGAGCCGGACCCGGGCCGGTGCCTCGACCCGCACGGTCACCGATTCGGCCGCAGGATCGACCTGCACCGTCGCGCCCTGGGGCGCCCGGCTGGCGACCACCTCGCGAATCACCTCGACCGGCTCGCCGCGGGACGCGGCGCGCGCACCGGCGCGCGCCGCGTCCTCGCACCTGACGAGGTCGACCCCGAGGGTCATCGCCGTGAGGCAGAGCGCGAGCACCAGCACGACCGCCGGGAACGCGACCGCGAGCTCTGCCGTGGCCAGCCCCCGCTCGGCGTGCCGGCGCCCGCGCCCGCTCACAGCGACACCGACAGGGCGGTGGTGATGACGGTCGTGACCAGGCCCTCGACGGCCCCGGACTTGATGACCGCCAGCAGCAGCGCGGCGAACGCGCACGCGGCGATGGTGCCGACGGCGTACTCCGCGGTGCTCATTCCCGCCTCGCGGTGCCGCCGCAGCTGGGCCAGCCCGTGGCCGACGCGCTGCCGCATGGTGCTCTTCCTCATGGTGCCCCTCCTGTTGGGTTGCGGACGCCGGCGTGGGTGCCGGTGCCCTGGGTCTTCGACGATCGCCGTCGGTGGCGTGCCCCGCCAGGGCCGGAGACGACCCTGTGGACAGAGCAGCGCCGGACACGACGGTGTGGACACCGCGGGCACGCCACCGCTCACCAGACCAGGTCGCGGGTGAGCGCGAGGACGACCGGCACGACGGTGATGCAGACGAAGGCGGGCAGGTAGGCCAGGCCCAGCGGCAGGACCAGGCGTACGCCGAGCCGGGCCGCCCCGACCTCCACGCGGCTGACCGCGTCGCGGCGCATGTCGCCGGCGGCGCGCGTCAGTGCCTCGCCCGGAGGCACGCCGGCCACCTCGGCCAGGCGCAGGCTCCGCACGGCCGGGGTCCACCGGTCGCCGGCGTCCTGCCAGGCGTGCTCGACCGGCACTCCCTCGTGCAGGCGCGCCGCCACGCCGGCGAGCTGCTCCCCCGGCGCCCCGGGGAGGACGTGCGAGACACAGGTGACGGCAGAGACCAGGGAGCCGCCCCCGGCGAGGGCCAGCGCCACCAGCTCGAGCGCCTCCGGAACCAGGTCGTGCTCCCCCGACGCGGTAGGTCCTGGGCAGACCCCTCGCACCCTCCCGCCCCGGCCGGAAGGGGTCCACGTCGGTCGGGGACGCGTCGGCCACAGCAGGACGGAGGTCGCGGCCGCGACCGAGAGCAGCGCCGGCAGAAGGACGTCGGGCGCCATCGTCAGGACACCCCGGCCAGGACGCTCCTGACCATCCGACGGACGGTCAGGTGCCCTGCCGCGAGCAGGAGCGCCCCCGCACCGGCCGAGGCCAGCGCGAGGGGGTCACCGTAGAGAGTCCCCGGCCCGACGCCCACCAGCGCCGCCAGCCCGACCCCGGCCACCGGCAGAAAGGCGAGCACGGTGGCGGTGGCGCGGGCGCCGGCCGTGGCGACCTCGACCGCACGCTCGAGCCGGTGCCGCTCGCGCGCGGCGTGCGCGCTGGAGCGCACGGCGGAGGCCAGGGGTGCACCGGTCGCGGCGGCCACCGCCCACGCCCGGGCGACGGAGGCTGCCGTCCGGCTCCCGGTCCGGCGCGCCAGTCGCGACCAGGACGGAGCG
>QEUR01000134.1 GCA_003577095.1 Acidobacteriota bacterium | reverse complement strand
CGTGGATCATGGTGTTCGTCTGCCTGATCGTCGTCAACCTGCAGATTCGCAGCAACTTCCCGACATGGCCGCCGGCCGGCGTCGCCCCGCTTGACTGGGTCCTGCCGACGATCGCCACCCTCGGTGCGCCGCTCACCGCCCCGTCGTCCTCACAGCACGCCCTTGGTCGAGGGCAGCTCGGTCGCGTCGCCCTGCCGGGCCAGGGCCTGGCGCAGGGCCCGGGCCACGGCCTTGAAGCCCACCTCGATCTGGTGGTGGGTGTTCTCCCCCGTCACCGACAGGTGGAGCGTGCAGCGCAGGGCGTCGGCGAAGGAGCGCCAGAAGTGCTCGACCATCTCGGTGGGGAACTCCCCGACGGTCGGTCGCCCGAAGGTGCCCTCGTAGCGGAAGTACGGGCGCCCGGACAGGTCGACCGCCGCCGAGGCCTGCGCCTCGTCCATGGGCGCGGTGAACCCGTAGCGGCCGATGCCGCGCTTGTCGCCGAGCGCGACGCGCAGCGCCTCGCCGACCGCGAGCGCGACGTCCTCGACCGTGTGGTGCTCGTCGATGTGCAGGTCGCCGTCGCAGCGCACGGTCATCGCGAAGCCGCCGTGCTTGGCCAGCTGGTCGAGCATGTGGTCGAAGAAGCCGACGCCCGTCTCGGCGTCGCCGCCCGGCGTCCCGTCCAGGTCGACGTCGACGGTGATGCGGGTCTCGGAGGTGTTGCGCTCCACGTGCGCCGTCCGGGGCCGCACCACGACCTCGTGCGCGATCTGCGGCCAGGTGGTCGTGGATCCGGCGCCGGCGAGCTCCTCCCGGGCGGGCAGCAGGTAGGTGCGGATCCCCAGGTTGTCGCCGAACTCCTTGTCCGAGGGCCGGTCGCCGACCATGAAGGAGCGCTCCCAGTCCACTCCCCTGTCCTTGAGCAGGTGGACGACGCGGCCGATGCCGGGCTTGCGGGTCCACGGGGCGTCGGGCCCGCCGTGGTGCGGGTCGACGACGACCTCGCGGAAGCGCACGCCCTGGCTGGTGAGCACCTGCATGACGAGTCCGTGCGCGCGGTCGAAGTCCTCCTGCGGGAAGGCCTCGGTACCGAGGCCGTCCTGGTTGGTGACCATCACCAGGTCGAAGCCGGCGTCCTGGATGCGCAGCAGCGCGGGGATGACGCCGTCGACGAAGGCCACCTTGTCGAGGCTGTCCACCTGGTGGTCCGCGGGCTCGTGGATGATCGTCCCGTCACGGTCGACGAAGCAGATGGGTCGGGCGGTCATGAGGTGGTCTCTCCCAGGGCGGTCTCGAGGGCGGACATCTCCTCGGCGGAGCCGACGGAGATGCGGAGGGCGTCCTCCAGGCCGGGGTGGTTGCGCACGTCGCGGACCACGATCCCGGCGGAGGCCAGGGTATGCAGCAGGGCGTCCGGGTCGTCGCACCGCACCAGCAGGAAGTTGGCCTCGCTGGCGTAGACCGCCCGGATCCCGTCCAGGCCGCGCAGCCGGCGGCCGAGCGCGTCGCGCAGGCGCAGGGTCTCCATGACCCTGCGACGGGTGGCGGCCAGGGCCTCCGCCGCGAGGGCGGCCACGCCCATCCGGGCGACGGGGACCGGCACCGGGTATGGCGCCTGCACCCGGCGCAGCACCGCCGCCAGGTCGGGGTGGGCGAGCCCGGCGCCGATGCGGGCGCCCGCGAGGCCGTGGGCCTTGGACAGGGTGCGCAGCACGACCAGCGTCGGGTGGTCGGCGAGCAGGGTGGCGGCGGAGCGCTGCCGGGCGTACTCGCCGTAGGCCTCGTCGACCACCACCACGGCCTGGTCGGCGAGGTCGTCGGCGAGCGCGGCGAGGTCGCGCAGCGGCACCACGGACCCGGTGGGGTTGCCCGGCGAGGCGACGAAGACGACCCTGGCGCCCGCCTCCCGCGCCGCCCGGGCCAGGGCGGCGGCGTCCACCTGCCAGCCGAGGCCGTCCTCGGACTGCGGGACGTCGGTGACGGGGACGCCGTGGAGGTGCGCGCTGACGGCATACATCCCGAAGGTCGGCGAGCTGACCACGATCCCGTCGCCGCCCGGCCGGCACAGGGCGCGGACGAGCAGCTCGATGATCTCGTCGCTGCCGCGGCCGACCACGACCTGGTCGGGGGCCGCGGCGAGCAGGTCGGCGAAGGCCTCGACGAGGTCGGCCGGCTGCGGGTCGGGGTAGCGGCGCGAGGCGCCCCCGGGGTCGACCGCGTTGGGCAGGCCCGACTCGTTGGCGTTGAGCCACACGCGTGCCGGCACGCCGGGCGCGCTGGTGCGGGCCGAGGAGTAGCCGGCGAAACCACGCAGGTCCTCGCGCACCAGGTGCGCCGGGAACCCGGCCACCGTGCCGCCGCCCGGTCCAGGCGGCGGGTGACCGCCCGCTGGTGGGCGTGCAGCTGCTCGGCCCCGGACAGGACCACCGCGCAGGGGCCGACCTCCGCCAGGCCCTCGGGGGTGGCCTGCTGGACGCTGATCATCACCTGGAAGGAGGCGACGTCCACGCCGCCGGTCCAGCGGGCGGCGCCGGCGGTGGGCAGCACGTGGTTGGTGCCGGAGCAGTAGTCGCCGAGCGTCTCCGGCGTGTGGTCGCCCAGGAAGACCGAGCCGGCCCGGTCGACGCGCTCCAGCAGGGCCCGGGGCTCGCGGACGGCCAGGATCAGGTGCTCCGGGGCGTAGTCGTTGGAGACGTCCACGGCGGTGTCCAGGTCCGGGGTGACGACCAGACGGCTGGAGGCCAGGGCCTTGCGCGCGACGTCGGCCCGCGGCAGGCTCTCGACCTGCTCCTCCACCTGGGCCGCGACCGCCTCGGCCAGCGCGCGGGAGTCGGTGAGCAGGACGACCTGGCTGTCGGGGCCGTGCTCGGCCTGGCTGAGCAGGTCCGCGGCGACGAACTCCGGGTCGGCCCCGGCGTCGGCGACGACGAGGACCTCCGAGGGGCCGGCCGGCAGGTCGATGCCGGGGCCGCCCTCGGCGGTGGAGACCTGGCGCTTGGCCTCGGTGACCCAGGCGTTGCCCGGGCCGAAGATCTTGTCGCAGGCCGGCACCGACTCGGTGCCGAACGCCATCGCGGCGACCGCCTGGGCGCCGCCTACCGTGAAGACGCGCGTGATCCCGCACTCGGCGGCCGCGGCGAGCACGGCCGGGTCGGCGGTCCCGTCCGGGCGGGGCGGGGTGCACAGGACGACCTCCGGGCAGCCGGCCAGCCGGGCGGGCACGCCGAGCATGAGCGCGGTGGAGGGCAGGGGCGCCGAGCCCGCGGGCACGTAGAGCCCGACGCGCCGCACCGGGCGCACCACCTTCTGGCAGACCACGCCGGGCGCGGTCTGGACCGCATAGCCCTGGCGCATCCCGGCCTCGTGGAAGGTGCGGATGCGGCCGGCCGCCTCGGTGATCGCCTCGCGCAGCTGCGGGTCGAGGGTCGCGACGGCGCGGTCGCGCGCGGCCACCGGCACCTCGGGGTCGTCGACGTCGGCGCCGTCGAGGCGGGCGGTGAGCTCGCGCACGGCGGCGTCCCCGCGGGTGCGCACCTGCTCGAGGATGTCGGCCACCCCGGCTCTCACCTCGGGGCCCGCCGCGGCGGTCCCGCGGCGCAGCGTGTCGGCGCGCTCGGCCTCGGTCAGGTCGGTCCAGGTCAGGACGTTCATGCCAGCATCCCCTCCACCGGCAGCACCATCAGGTTGTGCGCCCCGGCGCGCTTGAGGTCCTCCAGGCGCGACCAGGAGACCGGGCCGTGCACGAGCACCTGGACCGACACCTCGTCCCTGCCCCCGTCGAGGCTGCCCCTCTCGACCGGGAGCACGGTCGGCTCGTGCCCGGCGGGCAGCAGCGGCATGACGGCGTCGAGGTCGGCGCGGCCGGCGCGCAGCATGAGCAGCCGCGACTCCTTGAGCCGGACGGCGCCGTCGAGCCGGCGCAGCAGCAGGTCGGCGATCTCCTGGCGGCCGTCGTCGAGGGCGTGGTCGGGGCCGGCGATGACGGCCTCGGACTCCAGGATCGTCACCACCGGGGTCAGCTGGTTGGCCCGCAGGGTGCTGCCGGTGGAGACGAGGTCTGCGACGACGTCGGCCTGGCCCAGGCGCGGCGCGATCTCGACCGAGCCGTTGAGCAGCACCGGCTCGGCGTCCACGCCCTGCTCCCCCAGCCACCGCGCCAGGGTGCGCGGGTAGGAGGTGGCGATCCGCAGCCCGGTCAGCTGGTCCGGGCCCCGCCACTGCTGGTCCTCCGGGATGGCGAGCGCGAGCCGGCAGGCGCCCCAGCCCAGCCGGCGCCACTCGGTCAGCCGGCCCGGCCGGCCGGTGGCCTCCCGGTCCAGGCCGTGCTCGACGAGCACGTTGCGGCCGACGACGCCCAGGTCGCAGACGCCGTCGGCGATGAGGCCGGGGATGTCGTCGTCGCGGACGAGGAGCACGTCGACCGGGAGGCTCTCGCCGTAGAGGAAGAGCCGGTCGCGGCTCTCCCTCCAGGTGAGGCCGCAGGAGGCGAGCAGCTCGCGGGCGGGCTCGCCGAGCCGGCCGCTCTTCTGGATCGCGACGCGGAGCCGCTCGCGCGGCTGTGAGGGCGGGGTCATCAGGACCTTCCGGGCGTGGGGGTGTGCGTGGGTGCGTGCGGGGGTGGCGCTCAGGCGTGATGCTCGAGCGCGGCGCGGTAGCCGCCGGAGCCGCCCTCCAGGCAGCGGGCGATGCGCCCGACCGTGGTGACGCTGACGCCGGTGACCTCGTGGATCTGCCGGTAGGACATCCCCTCGGCCAGCCGCGGCACGACCGACCAGCGGTCGGCCAGCGCCTCGATCTCGGCGGGCGTGCACAGGTCCTCGAGGAAGGCGTCCACCTGGTCGGCGTCGGTGAGCGCGGCGAGCACGCGGGTCAGCTGCGCCCGGGCCTCGAGGGCCCGCGAGGCGGCGCTCTCCCGCTGCTTCATCCGTGTGCCTCCGTGGTGGTCGCCTGCCCCGCTCACGGGGACGCTGCTGTAACAACGTGCTATTACGCTAACACACCGGCGAGGGTGGTCCTGCCACCCTCAGTGCAGGCGCCGGAGCCGGGCGGCGGGCCAGCTCCGGTAGCATCCCGCCGAGCGCCCTATCCCGCCCGCAGGGACGCCGCACCCCGACCCGAGGAGACGCCACGTGCGCCGCGCCCTGACCGTCCTGTCGCTGGCCGCCCTCACCGCGGTGGGCGGGTGCGCCTCCGGCGAGGCGACCTTCCCGGGCGCCGAGGAGGAGTCCTCGGCCGCCGGCGCCGGCGTCACCTGCGAGGACCCGCCCGCACCGCCCGCGGACGTGCCGTCCTTCACCCAGGCCGACCTGCCCGCACCGCTGCCGGCCGAGCCGGCGACCCTGACGGCCACCCTGGAGACGACCTGCGGCGACGTCGTCCTCGAGCTCGACGCGGCGGCTGCGCCGCAGACGGTGGCCTCCTTCGAGTTCCTCGCCGGCGAGGGCTACTGGGACGACAGCCCCTGCCACCGGCTCACGACGCAGGGCATCTTCGTGCTCCAGTGCGGCGACCCGACGGGCAGCGGGCGCGGCAACCCGGGCTACGGCTACGGCATCGAGAACGCTCCCGCCGACGGCGTCTACCCGCCCGGCACGCTGGCGATGGCCCGCGCCCAGGACCCGGAGAGCAACGGCGGACAGTTCTTCATCGTGTACGAGGAGACCCGACTGCCGGTCGAGGGCGGGGGCTACAGCATCTTCGGCCGGGTCACCGAGGGCCTGGAGATCGTGGAGGCGATCGCCGCCGAGGGCGTCGAGGGTGCTGGCGGCGACGGTGCGCCCGCCCAGCCGGTGAGCATCCGCTCGGTCGACGTCGGCTGACGGGCCCGGGCCGCGGCGAGCCACCGGGTCTGGTCCATGGAAGAAGGACCTACCCGCCCCGGTGGCCTGGCGCCGTTGGCCTGTCGCCATTGGCCGGTGGCCCGCACGGCATCTGCAGGCGGACCGTGTGCAGGATGGTCGCCCTGGCAGCCGGCGCGCCGCGGTGCACCCTGTGCTTGTGCGCGACACGCCGGGCGGTCCTGCGGGCCGCGCCGGCCGCGTGCGCCGTCCGTCCCGCGGGCCGCCGTCAGACCAGGGGCTGGGCCAGCTCGACCCGCAGCGCCGAGACCACCTCGCCGCGGGGCACGGTGAACTGGTCCTGGCGGCGCAGGTCCTTGAGCGTCACCGTCCCGTCGGCGGCCTCCTGGCGCCCGAGGATGGCCACGAAGCGGATCCCGGCGCGGTCGGCGTAGCGCAGCTGCTTGCCGAGCTTGCCGCCGTCCAGCACCACCTCGGTGTTGATGCCGCCCTGCCGCAGCTGGGAGGCCAGGGCGAGCTGGTCGTCGAGCAGGTCGGGGTCGACCTGCGGGACGAGAACCTGGACGGTGGACTCGCCCGTCGACGCCGCCAGCAGCCCCGCCTCGCGCAGCTGCCAGAACAGCCTGGAGAGGCCGATCGAGATGCCGACGCCGGGCAGCCTGGACCGGGTGTACTGCCCGGCGAGGTTGTCGTAGCGCCCGCCGGAGCAGATCGAGCCGATCTCCGGGTGCTCGTCCAGCACCGTCTCGTAGACGGTGCCGGTGTAGTAGTCCAGCCCGCGCGCGATGGAGAAGTTGAGGCGGTAGTCGCTCTCCGGCACGCCCAGGGCCCGCACCAGGCCGAGCACCTCCCGCAGCTCGGCGACGCCCTCGGCCAGCGCGGCGCTGCCGGAGGAGCCGGCCTCGACCGCGTCGAGGCGGGCCAGCGCGTCCTGGTGGTCGGTGGAGCGGACCTGGACGAACCCGAGGATGCGCTCGACCACCTCCGGCGCCAGGCCGAAGCCGTCGCCGGTCAGGGTGGTGCGCAGGTAGTCCTCACCCCTCTTGTCGAGCTTGTCCACCTCGCGCAGCACGGCCGCCTGCTGCTCGCCGTCGACGATCCCCAGGTCCTCGTAGAAGCCGCGCAGCAGCTTGCGGTTGTTGATCTGGATGGTGAACGGGCCGATGGCCAGGTCGGTGAAGATCGCGTGGATGATCGCCGGGCACTCGGCGTCGTGGCGCACCGACAGCTCGTCCTTGCCGATGATGTCGACGTCGCACTGGTAGAACTCGCGGAACCGTCCGCGCTGCGGCCGCTCGCCCCGGTAGACCCGCTGCATCTGGTAGCGCCGGAACGGGAAGGTCAGCTGGTGCTCGTGCTCGGCGACGTAGCGCGCCAGCGGCACGGTCAGGTCGAAGCGCAGTGCCAGCTCGGGGTATGCCGCCTGCTCGCCGTCGGCGGCCTGCTCACCGCCGGCCTCGCGCGCCTTCTCCAGCGCGCCGGTGGACTGGACGAAGTAGACCTGGCGCTCGGTCTCGCCGCCGGTCTTGGTCAGCAGCACCTCGGAGCGCTCGAAGACGGGCGTCTCGACCGGCAGGAAGCCGAAACGCTCGTAGCCGGCCCTGATGGCGTCCAGCATCCGCTGGAAGGCCACCTGGTCGTGCGGCAGGAGCTCGAGGGTTCCGGACGGCGTGCGGGGCGTGATCACGCCAGGAGTCTACGGGGGTGCCAGTGCCGGCCCGGGACGGCCTCACGGCGCCGCTAGAGCCCCTGCAGGTAGGGGTTGGTACGCCGCTCGCGGGCGATCGTCGTCGCCTGGCCGTGCCCGGGCAGCACCAGGGTGGAGTCGGCCAGCGGCAGGACCACGTCCCGCAGCGAGCGCTCCATCGCGAGGGGGTCGCCGCCCGGCAGGTCGGTGCGGCCGATCGAGCCGGCGAAGAGCACGTCGCCGGAGAGGACGGTGCGGTCCAGGTCCGCGGCTGGGATGCCCTCGGGCAGGCCCGGGACGCTGAAGAGCACCGAGCCCTCGGTGTGCCCCGGGGCGTGCGCGACCTCCACCTGCAGCCCGGCCAGCTCCAGGGTCTGCCGGTCGGTGATCTCGACCACGTCCTCGGGCTCGCTCCACCGTGCGCTGCGGCCGAACTGCTCCTCGAGGGCCATCCGCAGCGGCGCGCTCAGCAGGCTCAGCGGGTCCTCCAGGCGGTAGCGGTCGTCGGTGTGGATGTAGGCCGCCGTCGTGCCCCCGCACACCGGCGTCACCGAGTAGACATGGTCCAGGTGCCCGTGCGTGAGCAGGACCGCGGCGGGGCGCAGCCGGTGCTCGGCGAGGACCTCCGCCACCCGGTCGGTCACCCCGATGCCCGGGTCGACGACGAGGCACTCCTCGCCCTCCTCCGGCGCCACCACGTAGCAGTTGGTCCCGAACGCGTCGGCGACGATGCTCCGCACGAACATGGCCCCGACCCTACCCGCACCCGCTGTGCCCGCTCCGTGGTGCCCGGTGCGCCCCCGGGGGTCCCGGGAGCCTCGCGATAGGCTCGTCGTTGTTCATGCCCTGTCGAGGCGACCCGGATGGTCGCGCTCGCGGTCGAGAGAGGCCATCACGTGTCCGAGCAGACCCCCAAGCCCGCCCCCGCGGCCCCGTCGCCGGCGATGTTCGCCGGCCGCCGCCCGGCCGCGCCCCGCCCCGCAGCACCGGCCGCGCCGGACGCGGAGCGCCCCGTGGTCCC
>QEUR01000133.1 GCA_003577095.1 Acidobacteriota bacterium | reverse complement strand
TGGGCGAGCATGATGTCGAGCACGGTGGTGACCAGGCGGTCGCCGACGCGCCGGACCGGGACCCCCCGGCGCTCGTGGACGACCTTGCTGCCCAGGTCGAAGCGCGGCAGCTCCAGCTCGACCGACTCGCCGGTGTCGCCGTAGAGCGAGAGCACCGGGTCGATGTCGCCCAGGTCGAGGTTCCACCTGCCCTCGCCCTCGGGGCCGAAGCGGTGACCGATCGAGCCCTGCGGGATCGCGACGTCGTCGGTGTTCGCGTCGAGCACGGCGGGCTTCCACATCGCGTTCTCCGAGCCCGCCTCGGGGTGGCCCTCGAGGTCGCCGGCGACCACGAACTTGCCCGGCCGGAAGACTCCCTCCGCCCCGTCCACCGGGTCGAGGGCGATCAGGTAGGGCAGGTCGGTGAAGCGCTTGGTGTAGTCGGCGAAGTAGTCGGTCTGCCGGTCGACGAAGAACTCCTTGAGCACCACGTGGCCCATGCCCATCGCGAGCGCGGCGTCGGTGCCGGGCGCGGGCGCGACCCACTCGTCTGCGAACTTGACGTTCTCGGCGTAGTCCGGCGCGACCGCGATGACCTTCTGCCCGCGGTAGCGCGCCTCGGTCATCCAGTGGGCGTCCGGGGTGCGGGTCAGCGGGACGTTGGAGCCCCACATGATCAGGTATGCGGCGTCCCACCAGTCGCCGGACTCCGGCACGTCGGTCTGGTCGCCCCACATCTGCGGGGAGGCGTTGGGCAGGTCGGCGTACCAGTCGTAGAAGGAGAGCATCGGGGCGCCGATGAGCTCGTTGAACCGGGCCCCGGAGACGTAGCTGACCTGGGACATCGCGGGGATCGGGGAGAAGCCGGCGATCCGGTCGGGCCCGAAGCGCTTGACCGTGTAGACGTGGGCGGCGGCGATCATCTCCACCGCCTCCTCCCACGTCGACCGGACCAGGCCGCCCTTGCCCCGGGCGGACTTGTAGACGCGGGACTTCTCCTCGTCCTGCACGATGCTCGCCCACGCCACCACGGGGTCGCCGTAGTGCTGCCTGGCCTCGCGGTACATCTGCAGCAGGGTGCCGCGCACGTAGGGGTAGCGCACGCGGGTGGGGCTGTAGGTGTACCAGGAGAAGGCGGCACCGCGGGGGCAGCCGCGGGGCTCGTACTCGGGCCGGTCGCCGCCGGTGCTCGGGTAGTCGGTCTGCTGGGCCTCCCAGGTGATGATCCCGTCCTTGACGTAGACCTTCCAGGAGCAGGACCCGGTGCAGTTGACGCCGTGCGTGGACCGGACCACCTTGTCGTGGCTCCACCGGTCGCGGTAGAAGGAGTCGCCGCTGCGGCCGCCCTCGAGGGACAGGGTCCGCCGGTCCTCCGAGACGGTGCCGCGGGTGAAGAATCGTCGGGTGCCGACGAGCGCCGAGCTCAGCGGCCCGTCGAAGCCCGCCGGACGCTCCTGGATGTCGGTCATGGGCGTGCTCTCCTCTGGTCGTCTTCGGGCAGGTCGTCTACGGGCACGTCGGGCCCGGGCAGGTGGAGGCGGGCCCGGCAGGTGTCGGGGCCGACGAAGGGTTCCAGGCTGACGTGGGTGTCCGGCTCGCCCACGGCGGCGAGCGCCCCGCGCAGCAGGCCGCGGTGGACGCCGCACACCACGTCGGGGTGCGTCCGGGCGAGGTCGATGAAGGGGCACGCGCGCAGCGTGACGTCGACGCCGGAGCCGTCCTCCAGCACGTGCCGCTCGGGGGTGTAGCCCCACTCGGCGAGCAGGGCGATCACCTCGGCGACCTTGGCGTCGCGGACGTCCGCCGCGTCCCCGGGCACGGCCGCCGCCCCGCCGGCGTCACCGAGGACCGCGGCCCGCACCTGGGCCACCTGCTCGGCCCGGCGGGTCGCCCAGCGCTCGCCGGCCTGCTCGGGGGTGAGCCGCTCGCTCTCCGCCACCGAGAGGGTGGAGGTGAGCAGCTCGGCGAGGACCTCGAAGGGTCGGCCCCCCTGGCGGGCGCTCGCCGCGAGCGGGTCCTCGCGCAGGACGTACTTCTTGCTCGGACGCCCCACCCCGCCGCTGCGCACGAAGTGCGCGTCCAGGACCCCGGCGGCGACCAGCTGGTCGACGTGGAAGCGGATCGTCGTGGTGTGCAGACCGAGCCGCTCCCCCAGCTCGGCGGCCGTCAGGCCCTGCGCCCGGCCCTGCGCGTCGAGGGCCGCCAGCTGGTCCACCACGCCGCGCCGCACCGGGGACCCGAGCAGCGCGACGCCGGCCGAGGACACCGGGTCCCGCGTGGTGATGTCCGGCACTGGGGCCACCTCCTCCTTGCAATCCTCCTATCGTGCCAGATATCTAGGCCTGGCGGGCGAGCTCCTTGCGGAAACCCACGAGCGTGAACAGCCCGCCGGCGATCGCCACGACGGCCAGGAGCAGCAGCCCGACGGTGTAGCTGCCGTAGGCGCCGTAGATCGCGCCCATCAGCAGCGGCGGGACGAAGCCCCCGAGACCGCCGGCCGCGCCGACGACACCGGTCACCGCGCCCACGCGGGCAGGCTCGACGAGGGCGGCGACGAGCGCGAAGACCGCGCCCGCGCCCGCGCCGAGGCCGGCGGCCATGCCGAGGAAGGCGACCGTGCCGACCGGCTCGAGCGCCACCGGGTAGTGGTTGTCCCCGACGATGACGGTGGTGCCCGCGCCGACGAGGGCGGCGAGGAGGGCGAACAGGCCGGTCGCCACCAGCAGGCCGGCGAGCACGAGAGTCTTGGAGTAGCGGTCGCACAGCCAGCCGCCGACCGGGCGGGCGATCACCGAGACCACGACGAAGCCGGCCATCCGCAGGGCGCCGTCACCCTTCTCCATACCGAAGTTGTTGACCAGGTAGGTGGGCAGGTAGACGCTGAAGGCCACGAAGCCGCCGAAGGCGATCGCGTAGAGCACCGCGAGCTTGAGCGCGACCGGCTGGGCCAGCGTCCGCAGCGCCGAGGCCAGCCAGTTGGGACGGGTGCCGGTGGCGGCACGGCCGGGCGGGACGCGCAGGAGGAACCAGGCGGCGACCGCGTAGGCGGCGAGCAGGACGGCGACCAGCACGAAGGGGGCCGGGCGGCCCAAGGCGTTGGAGAGCTGCAGCGTGGTGAAGGCGGCGATCGCGGTGCCGCCGGTGCCCATGCCGAAGAGCCCGAGCGCGGCGCCGCGCCTCGCGGGCGGGTGCCAGGCGTTGACGAACGGCACGCCGACGGCGAAGGAGGTGCCGCCGATGCCGAGGAAGAACCCGGCGACCAGGAGCACGGGCAGGTTGTCGCCGAAGAAGCCCAGGACGAGGACCGGCAGGATCGTCAGCAGCGCCACGGCCGGGAACATCACCCTGGCGCCGAAGCGGTCGGTCAGCGCGCCCACCGGGATGCGGCCCAGCGAGCCGACGAGGACCGGGGTGGCCACGACGAGGGACTGCTCCAGCGAGCTCAGTCCGAGCTCCTCGCGCAGCGTCACGGCCAGCGGGGAGAGCAGCGCCCACGCCCAGAAGCAGATGGCGAAGCCGATGGTCGCCATGACGAGCATGGTCCGGGCGGTCGCGGGGTCGGGCCCGGCGTCCGCCTGGGCGTTGACGTCGTGGGCGGGCGGTTCGCTCATGGCGTTGTCTCCCGAGGGTGGTCGTAGCGGTGCCCGGATGGGACGATGACGATCAGAGCCTAGTGTACGACGAGGTGTAGTGTTGGGCTTCCGGACCCTCCGTTGTTTCGTTTATATTTGAGTCTCCACCACCACCCCGCACCGTTTCGCGGAAAGGAACGCGCCCATGACCGAGGTCCCCACCGGCCACACCTCCCTGCCGATCACCGAGAAGTCCAGCTGCGGCTGCGGCGAGCACGACGCCGACATCCCGGCCCTCGACGCCCGCCAGATCCCCCACGCCATCCGGCACGCGACCATCTTCGGCGCGCTCGGCGGACTGCGCCACGGCCAGCAGATGGACCTCGTGGCCCCGCACGACCCGCTGCCGCTGCTCGGCCAGATCCGCCAGCTGCACGGCGAGTCGGTGACCTGGGACTACCTGGAGCGCGGCCCCGAGGCCTGGACGCTGCGCTTCACCCGCCACGCCTGAGCCGTGTGCACGTACTGCGGCTGCGAGTCGATCGAGGTCATCGGCCGCTTCATGGCCGAGCACACCGACATCATCAACGCCGCAGGCGTGCTCCGGCGCGCCGCCGCGGGGGGTGAGCGCGCCCAGGTCCTGGACGCCGTGGGCAAGGTCGAGACCCTGCTGCACCCGCACACCCGCAACGAGGAGGTCGGGCTCTTCTCGGTGATGCGCCGCCAGGCGGAGTTCGTCGACCACATCGACAGCCTCTGCGCCGAGCACAGCACGCTCGACGAGCAGCTCGAGGGCATCAGGGCCTCCGACCCCGTGGACATGGCTCTGGTCGACCGGTTCGTCCACGACCTGCGCCACCACATCGAGCGGGAGGACAACGGGCTCTTCCCGGCGTCCGCGATCGCGCTCGACGGCCCGGACTGGGGAGAGGTCGACGAGCTCACCCCTCCCCCGTCGTCATGAGCGCGCCGGCCGGGGCCGGCCGCCTCCTGCTGCTGCCCGGCGGCCTCGCCCTCCTCGCGGGCCTGGACGCCGCGCTGACCCTCGGCGGGGTCCCGTCCCCCGTCGGCAGCCCGCGGCTGGCCGTCCTGCACGGCCCGCTCATGGTGCTGGGCTTCCTCGGCACCGTCATCGCCCTGGAGCGGGCGGTCGCCCTGCGCCAGGGGTGGGCGCTGCTCTCGCCGGGCTTCCTCGGCGCGGGCGCGGTCGCCCTCGCGGTCCTGCCCGACCCGCTCCTCGGCCGTCTCCTGCTCACCCAGGGGATGCTGCTGCTCGTGGTCGTCTACGCCGCGCTGTGGCGGCGCAACGGCGACCCGCTCGTCGGCGTCCAGGCGCTGGGCGCCGTCCTCGCCGCCGCGGCCGCCTTCCTCCTCACCCGGCTCGACGTCGCCTCCGTCCTGCCCCTCCTCGTCGGCTTCATCGTGCTCACGATCGGCGCCGAGCGCGTCGAGCTGGCCAGGCTGGCCATGCCGGCGGACGCGCAGCTGCGGCTGACCGCCTTCGCCGTGGCGATGGCCGCCGCCGCGGTCGGCGCCGTCCTCTGGCCGGTCGCGGGGGGACGGGCCCTCGGCCTGGCGGTCCTCGCCCTCACCGCCTGGCTGGTCCGTCACGACGTGGCCCGCCGGCTGGTCCGCTCCGCCGGGCTGCCGAGGTTCTCCGCGGCCGCCCTGCTCGCCGGGTACGTCTGGCTGGTCGTGGCCGCGCTCGGCCTTCTCCTGCTCGGCTCGCCGGCCGCCTCGCCCGCCGGCTACGACGTGGTCGTGCACGCCACCTTCCTCGGCTTCGCGATGTCGATGATCCTGGCCCACGCTCCCGTCATCCTCCCGGCCGTGCTGCGGGTGAAGCTGCCCTACCACCGCTGGATGTGGGTGCCGCTGGTGCTGCTGCACCTCACGCTGCTGGGACGGGTCCTCACCGTGCTCGTCGAGCGGAACGCCGCGTGGGAGGCCGCGCTCGTCGGCAACGTCGCCGCCGTCCTCCTCTTCGTGGTCGTCTCGGTGCTCACCGTCCTCGTCGCCAGCCGCCGCACGCCGCGCCGCCCGGCCGCGACCGCCCTCGTCACCACCCCCACCAGCCGCTCGGAGGACCGTGCCTGACATCCCCGCCCGCCCCGCCGCCCGCCCGGCCGAGGGCGGCCGCTCGACCCGTGGCCGCTGGCCCCTGCGCGACTACCCGTCCCTGCTGTGGATGACCCTCGCCGTCGTGATGACGGTCATCCACCCCTTCGTGCCGGGCTCGCGCTGGCTGATGGTGCACCTGGTGCTCCTGGGCGCCCTGACCCACTCGATCATGGTGTGGAGCACCCACTTCACCCAGGCGCTGCTCAAGACGGCGCCCGGCGTGGACGACCGGCGCCAGCAGAGCCGGCGCCTGACGCTGCTGCTCGTCGGGACCGCCCTGACCCTGGTCGGCGTCCCCACGACCCGGTGGTGGCTGACGGTGGCCGGCGCGCTCCTGGTCAGCACCGCGGTGATCTGGCACGGGGTGCAGCTCTTCCGCCGCCTCCGCGGCGCGCTGCCCGGGCGGTTCCGGGTCACGGTGCGCTACTACCTGGCGGCCGTGGTCTGCCTGCCCGTCGGCGTCGCCCTCGGCGCCACCCTGGCGCTGGGGCTGGACGACGGCGCCCACGGGCGGATCCTGCTGGCCCACATCACCGTCAACGTCCTGGGCTGGGTGGGGCTGACGGTCACCGGCACCCTGCTCACGCTGTGGCCGACCATGCTGCGCACCGCCATCGGGCCGCGGGCCGAGAAGCGCGCCGAGCAGGCGCTGCCCGGCCTGGCCGGCGCCATCGGGCTGCTGGTCGTCGGCGCCCTGGCCGACCTGCGCTGGGTGACCGTCGCCGCCCTCGTCGTCTACGCCCTCGCGCTGCTCTGGTGGGCCTCGGCCATCCTCGCCCCGGTGCGCACCAAGGCACCGCGCGAGTTCGCCCCCGCCTCGGTCGGCCTGGCGCTGGTCTGGTGGGTCGTCGGCATCGTCGTCGTGCTGGTGCGGCTGTCGACCACCGAGACGTGGGCGGAGTTCGCCGACGGCTTCGGCACGACGAGCGCGGTGCTCGTCGTCGGCTTCGCGGCACAGCTGCTCCCGGGGGCGCTGAGCTACCTGATCCCGTCCGTGCTCGGCGGGGGCAAGACGGTGCTGCGTGCCGGCGCCCGCTGGTTCGACCGGTGGGCCACCGCCCGCCTGGTGACGATCAACCTCGGGCTGCTGCTGTGCCTGCTGCCGGTCCCGAGCATCGTGCGGGTCATCGTCAGCCTGCTCGTCGTCGCCGCGCTGGCCACCTTCGTCCCGCTCATGCTCGGCGGCATCGTCGCGGCGGCCCGCGCCAAGCGCGAGGTCGAGGCCGCGAGGGCCCGCGGGGAGAAGCCCGCCGGGGCGACGCCCACCCCCGGGCTCGCGCCCGGGCAGCCGGACCGGCTGCCCTCGATCTGGTCGGTCGGCCAGCTCGTGGCGGCCGTCTCGGCGCTCGTCCTGGCCGTCTCGGTCGGGGTCGCGATGGACCCGGCCGCCGCGGGACTGTCCGGCACCGGCGCCGTCGGCGGCGGCTCCACCGCGGCCGCGGGCACCGTCGAGCCCACGGGCAACACCACGACGGTCGAGGTCGACGCGGTCGACATGCGCTTCGAGCCCTCCACGATCGAGGTGCCGGCGGGCGACCGGCTCGTCATCGAGCTGACCAACACCGACCAGACCAACGTGCACGACCTGCAGCTGCTCGGGCAGCGCACCCCGCGGCTGTCCGCCGGCGAGACCGCGACCCTCGACGTCGGCGTGGTCACCGAGTCGGTCCAGGGCTGGTGCACGATCGTCGGCCACCGCCAGATGGGCATGGTCCTCGACGTCGTCGTGACCGGCGGGGACGGCGCCGCCGGGACCGCCGGTCCCGGGCACGCCGGCCACGCGGGGGCGGACGCGCAGGCGGGCGGCACGGCATACCCGTCCCCCGTGGTGATCGACCCGGACGCGACCGTGGAGCACCCGGTCGACCCCGCGCTCCCCCCGCTGACCACCGAAGCCGGGACCGTGCACCGGCTGACGCTGACCGCGACCGAGGAGGAGCTCGAGGTCGCGCCCGGGATCACCCAGGTGCGGTGGACCTTCAACGGGCAGGTGCCCGGGCCGACGCTGCGCGGCAGGGTCGGCGACGTCTTCGAGATCACGCTGGTCAACGACGGCACGATGGGCCACTCGATCGACTTCCACGCCGGAGCGCTCGCGCCCGACCGGCCGATGCGCACCATCGCGCCCGGGGAGTCGCTGGTCTACCGCTTCACCGCCGAGCGCGCCGGCATCTGGATGTACCACTGCGCCACGATGCCGATGAGCAGCCACATCGCCGCCGGCATGCACGGCGCGGTCATCATCGAGCCGGAGGAGGGGCTGCCGGAGGTGGACCGCGAGTACGTCGTGGTGCAGTCGGAGACCTACCTGCAGCCCGGCACCGGCCAGGACGGCACCGCACCGGCCGAGGTCGACGCGGACGCGGTCCTGGCCGAGCGGCCGACCTTCGTCACCTTCAACGGGATCGCCAACCAGTACGACCAGCAGATGTTCGAGGCGAGGGTCGGCGAGCGGGTCCGCTTCTGGGTGCTCGACAACGGGCCCAACCGGGCGAGCAGCTTCCACATCGTCGGCGGCCAGTTCGACAAGACATACCTCGAGGGCGCCTACACCCTCGGCGGGCCGGACGGCCCAGCGGAGGGCGCCGGGGCCCAGGCCCTGGGGCTGCAGCCGGCGCAGGGCGGGTTCGTGGAGCTGACCTTCCCGGAGGCCGGGCACTACCCCGTGGTCTCGCACGTGATGGTCGACGCCGAGCGTGGCGCGCACGGTTTCGTGCACGTCACCGACTAGCGGCCGGACGCGGACCAGGGAGGGGACGCAGGCCGGGCGGCCGGGAGGCGGTCAGACCGCGACGAAGCCGCCGCTCTCGGTGCGGCGCAGGACGCCCGA
>QEUR01000132.1 GCA_003577095.1 Acidobacteriota bacterium | reverse complement strand
GAGCACGACGGCGAGCAGCGCCAGCCCGGCGCCGACGGCGGCCGCACCGGGGGAGCGCTGCGACGGGTCGTCGGGCGGGTTCGGGTTCACCGGAAGAGGTCTATCACCACGCCGGCCCCGGGACCCGCGCGGGTGGCGCGGGTCCCGGGGCCGAGCGGTGCGGTCAGCCGCGGAGGGCGTCGATGACGGCGTTGAAGGTGGCCGAGGGGCGCATCGCCGCGGCCGCCTTCTGCTCGTCCGGGTGGTAGTAGCCGCCGAGGTCGACCGGGGAGCCCTGCACGTCGAGCAGCTCCTGGGCGATCTGTGTCTCCTTGGCGGCCAGCTCCTCGGCTACCGGCGCGAAGCGCCGCGCCAGCTCCGCGTCGTCGGTCTGCTCGGCCAGCGCCTGGGCCCAGTAGAGCGCGAGGTAGAAGTGGCTGCCGCGGTTGTCGATCTGCCCCAGGCGCCGCGCGGGGGAGCGGTCCTCGGTCAGGACCCGCTCGGTCGCCCGGTCGAGGGCGTCACCGAGCACCCGGGCCCTGGCGTTGCCGTCACGCGCGGCCAGGTGGCGCAGCGACTCGGCCAGGGCGAGGAACTCGCCGAGGCTGTCCCAGCGCAGGTAGTTCTCCTGCTGCAGCTGCTGCACGTGCTTGGGGGCGGAGCCGCCGGCGCCCGTCTCGAAGAGTCCGCCGCCGTTCATCAGCGGCACCACCGAGAGCATCTTGGCGCTCGTGCCCAGCTCGAGGATCGGGAACAGGTCGGTGAGGTAGTCGCGCAGGACGTTGCCGGTCACCGAGATGGTGTTCTTCCCCTCGCGGATCCGGGCGACGGAGAGCCTGGTGGCCTCCACCGGGGACATGATCCGGATGTCGAGGCCCTCGGTGTCGTGGTCGCCGAGGTACTTCTCGACCTTCGCGGTGACGTTGCGGTCGTGGGCGCGGTCCTCGTCCAGCCAGAAGACTGCCGGGTCGCCGGTGGCCCGGGCGCGGGTGACGGCCAGCTTGACCCAGTCGCGCACCGGCTCGTCCTGGGTCTGGCAGGCGCGCCAGATGTCGCCGACCGAGACCTGGTGCTCCATGAGGACGGCCCCGGAGGAGTCGACCACCTGGACCGTCCCGTCGGCGACCATCTCGAAGGTCTTGTCGTGGGAGCCGTACTCCTCGGCCTTCTTGGCCATCAGGCCGACGTTGGGCACCGATCCCATCGTCGTCGGGTCGTAGGCGCCGTGCGCCTTGCAGTCCTCGATGACCGCCTGGTAGACCCCGGCGTAGGAGGAGTCGGGGATGACCGCGATCGTGTCGTCCTCCTCGCCCTGGGGGCCCCACAGCTTGCCGCCGTTGCGGATCATCGCCGGCATCGAGGCGTCGACGATGACGTCGCTGGGGACGTGCAGGTTGGTGATGCCCCTGTCCGAGTTGACCATCGACAGCCGCGGCAGCTCGCGGAGCCGCGCCTCGACGGCGGCCCGCACCTGCCCGGCCTCCTCGTCCCCGAGGGCGTCCAGTCCGGCGAGGATGCCTCCCAGCCCGTCGCTGGAGGACAGCCCGGCCGCGTCGAGCACCGCGCCGTGGCGGGCGAAGACGTCGGCGAAGAAGACCTCGACGGCGTGGCCGAAGATGATCGGGTCGGAGACCTTCATCATCGTGGCCTTCAGGTGCAGGCTGAAGAGCACGTCCTCCTCGGCGGCCGCGGCGACCTGCTCGGCGAGGAAGGTGCGCAGCGCGGAGACCTGCAGGTAGGTCGCGTCGACGATCTCCCCGGCGAGGACGGGCAGGGACTCCTTGAGCACCGTCTGCGTGCCGTCCGCGGCGACGTGCCGGATCGTCAGGGTGTCGTCGGCCGGCATGATGACGGACTGCTCGTTGCTGGCGAAGTCGTGCTCGCCCATGGTCGCCACCCGCGTGCGGCTGTCCGCGCTCCAGGTCCCCATCGAGTGGGGGCGGCTGCGGGCGTAGTTCTTCACCGCGTCGGGGGCGCGACGGTCGGAGTTGCCCTCGCGCAGGACCGGGTTGACCGCCGAGCCCTTGACCTTGTCGTAGCGCGCGCGGATCTCCCGCTCCTCGTCCGTGGCGGGCGACTCGGGGTAGTCCGGCACCGCGTAGCCCTGCGCCTGCAGCTCGGCGATCGCCGCCCGCAGCTGGGGGACGGACGCGGAGATGTTGGGCAGCTTGATGATGTTGGCGTCCGGCCTCGTCGCCAGCTGACCCAGCTCCGCGAGCGCGTCGGAGCGGCGCTGCTCCTCGGTGAGCCGCTCGGGGAAGTGGGCGAGGATGCGCCCCGCGAGCGAGATGTCCCTCGTCTCCACGTCGATGCCCGCGGCGCCGGCGAAGGCCTCGACGACCGGCTTGAGCGAGTAGGTCGCCAGCAGCGGCGCCTCGTCGGTGCGCGTGTAGATGATCGTGGACACGGGTGGTCTCCTGCGTGCGTCGGGGGCGGATCTGTTCCGGGACGAGGCTACTAAACGCGGTATGCCGTCCCGGCCGCGCCGCCGCGGGTGGTCACCACGCCCGGGCGCCGCGGCCGATAGACTTGCTGCGACGACGCGTAGTACACATGGTGCGCGTCGAGGACGGACCGACGGAGGCGGTGGCGGTGACGATGGACCAGACGAGGCCCGTGGTGGTCGGGGCGGACGGCGGCGGGACGGACACGGCGGCGGTGCGCTGGGCGGCGATGCACGCGAGGATGACGGGGCGCCCCCTGCTCGTCGTCCACGCCAGCGAGCCCGAGGCGCTCGCGGCGCGGGCGGCCGGGGCCGGGGCTCCCGACATCACCATCCTCCTCGAGGCCGAGGAGACCAGGGGGGAGCAGATCCGCGGCCGGGTCGCCGAGCTGGCCGAGGAGCTGGGCGTCGAGGCGACGTTCGTCGTCGAGCGCGGCTCGCCGGTGCGGGCGCTGCTGGAGCACGAGGAGGAGGCCTCGATCCTGGTGGTCGGCACCGGCCGCAAGGGGATGCTGGAGGAGTTTGTCCTCGGGACCACCTCGATCGGCGTGGCCGCGCACGCGGCCATCCCGGTCGTCGTGGTCAACCCCGAGGTGGACGTCGACTCCCTCACCCACGGACGGGTCGCGGTGGCGGTCGACGGCAGCGACGACAGCGTGGTGGCCGCCCGCGCCGCGGTCGAGTACGCCTCGGCCGCCGGCAAGGAGCTGGTGGCGCTGAGCACCTGGTACCTGGAGGTCGTCGACGGCTACGTGGTCACCGAGCCGGACAGCCCCGAGTGGAAGGCGATCGAGCAGGACCGGCGGGCCATCCTCGAGCGCGCGCTCGGCCCGGCCCTCGAGAAGCACCCCGACGTGCAGGTCGAGCTGCGCGTCCGCCGCGGCCCGGTCGTCAGTGCCATCGTCGACCTCTCGCGCGAGGTGGACCTGGTGATCATGGGCAGCCGCGGGATGGGTGGCGTCCGGGGCCGGCTGCTCGGCTCGGTGTCCCAGCGCGTCATGCGCTCGGCCGCCTGCCCGGTGGCGGTCATCACCGCGACCCGTCGCTGACCGGTCGGTAGGGCCGGCCGGGCCTCACTCCCGGTCGGCCAGCGCCTCGGCGGCGCGCTCGGCCAGCGTGGCACCGGCGCCCTCGAAGACCTGGACCACGACGTCGGCGCCGAGCTCGGCGAAGGCCCGCACCTCGGTGTCGTAGCGGGCCACCACCGCCACGATGCCGGTGTAGCCGCTGGCCACGAGCTGCTCGAGGGCGAGCCGGCTGGCACCGAGGAAGGGCATCGCCAGCAGCACGAGGTCGACCTGGTGGGTGGACTCCAGACGGGACCAGAAGTCGCCGTCGGCGGCGTCGGCCTCGACGATCGTCAGGCCTTCGGCCCGCAGGTCCTCGACCCGGTGCGTGCTGTTCTCCACCCCCAGCACCTCGAGGCCGTAGACGTCCTGCAGCTGCTCGTAGGCGGTGCGGCCGACGCGGCCCATCCCCATGACCACCGCGCGGGCCGTCCCGAAGGAGATCGGCCGCTCGTGCGGGTGCACGTCCTGCGGCAGGTGCATCGGCATGATCCGGCGGGCCAGGGCCAGCACCGCGTCGGAGCGGGCGTTGACCAGGGTGGCGAGCACGAAGCTGCCGGCGACCGCCACCGACATGACCACCAGCCAGCTCTCCTCCAGCAGCCCGGCGGTGACCGCCGCGGCCACGACGATGAGGCCGAACTCCGAGTAGTTGCCCAGCAGCAACCCGGCCTTGACCGAGGTCCGGCGGCGCAGCCGGTGGCGGTCGAGCAGCCATACGTAGATGAGGGTCTGCACCGGGAGCAGGAGGAGCAGGACCAGCCCGAGCCCCACCGTCCCCGGCGTCGCGGGCCCGCCGTAGCCGATCGAGATGAAGAAGCCGACGAGGAGCAGGTCCTTGAGGGTGAACAGCTGGTCGGACAGCTCCCCTGCGGCGCGGTGCCCGGCGAGCAGCATCCCGACGACCAGCGCACCCAGGTCGCCCTCGAGCCCGACGGCGTCGAAGGCCGCGAAGCCGCCGAGCGCCAGGGCCAGGCCGAAGAGCGCCTGCAGCTCGCCGGGACGGATGTGGTCCCAGGTGCGGCGCGCCACCCAGCCCAGCGGCAGCAGGGACAGCACGAGGGGGACGGCCCAGGGGGAGGGCAGGTGCTCCTCGGTGGCAGCGATGAAGACGACGGCGACGATGTCCTGCATGACCAGGATGCCGATCGCCACCCGGCCGTAGAAGGACTGCAGCTCACCCTTGTCCTCGAGCACCTTGATCACGAAGACCGTGGAGGAGAAGGCGAGCGCGAAGGCGATGAGCACCAGGGTGCCGGCGGGCAGGCCGTCCAGCAGCGGGTAGCCGACGAGCGCCAGCACCCACAGGAAGCCGGTACCGGCCGCGACCGACAGGGCGACGTGCCCGACGGTGGTCACCCAGACCTCGCGGGAGAGCAGGTTGCGCACGTCGAGCTTGAGGCCGATCCCGAAGAGCAGCAGCACCACGCCGAGCTCGGCGATGAAGTCCAGGTATGGCAGCTCGCGCACGCCGGCCGCGTCCAGGACGAACCCTGCCACCAGGAACCCCAGCAGCGCCGGCAGACGCAGCAGCGAGATCAGCAGCCCTGCGGCGAAGGTCGCTGCGAGGAAGAAGGCGACGTCTCCCACGCCCACCTCCTCGTGCCGGGCCGGACCGGTTCTCCCGGGGACGATTCTCCCACCGCCCGGTGCCTCCGTATGCGGTCCGCCGCCCCGGGGGCCGGTCAGCCGGTGGCGTCGGTGACGTCCTTGGCGCCGAGCGAGGCGTCCGGCTGGCCGGTGGCGGCGTCGGTGGGGTCGGTCACGTCCTCGACGACGACCTCGTGGCGCGTCAGCTCGCCGGAGGCGATCTGCTCCGCCCAGTGGCAGGCGACCCGGTGGGTCCCGGGCACGCCGGGCAGGTCGACCGTGCGCAGCTGCGGCCGCTCGTCGTCGCACCGTGTCTCCTGGCGCCACGGGCACCGGGTGTGGAAGCGGCAGCCGGACGGCGGGTTGGCGGGCGAGGGCAGGTCGCCGACCAGCAGGATCTGCTCGCGGGTGTCCTCCACGACCGGGTCCGGCACGGGCACGGCCGAGAGCAGCGCCCGGGTGTAGGGGTGCAGCGGCTCGGCGTAGAGGTCGTCGGCGTCGGCCTCCTCCACGAGCGCCCCGAGGTACATCACGCCGATCCGGTCGCTGATGTGCCGCACCACGGCCAGGTCGTGCGCGATGACCAGGTAGGTCAGGCCGAACTCGTCCTGCAGGTCCTCCAGCAGGTTGATGACCTGGGCCTGGACCGAGACGTCCAGGGCGCTGACCGGCTCGTCGGCGACGATGAGCTGCGGGTCGACCGACAGCGCCCGGGCGATGCCGACGCGCTGGCGCTGGCCGCCGGAGAACTCGTGGGGGTACTTGGTCAACGCGTTGCGGGGCAGGCCGACGGCGGCGAGCAGGTCGACCAGCCGTCCGCGGGCGGCGGCGCCGTCCTTGGCCAGGCCGTGGGCCCGCATGCCCTCGAGGAGGAGCTGCTCGACGGTCTGCCGGGGGTCGAGGCTGCCGAGCGGGTCCTGGAAGACCATCTGCATGTGCCGGCGCTGCGTGCGCAGCGCCTCGCCCTTCAGCGTGGCCAGGTCCGTGCCGTCGAAGTCCACCTCGCCCTCGGTGAGCTCCTCGAGCTGGAGCAGCGCCCGGCCGAAGGTGGACTTGCCGCAGCCGGACTCGCCGACCAGGCCGTAGGTCTCCCCGCGGCGGATGGTCAGGTCCATCCCGTCGACGGCGTAGACGTGCCCCACGGTGCGGTCGAAGACCAGGCCCTTCTTGATCGGGAAGTGCACCTTGACGCCGCGCACCTCCACGAGGACGTCGCGCTCCGCGGCCGGGGCGGCGCCCTCCTCGTGCTCGGTCGTCGTCATGCCGGGTCCTCCTCGGCGGTCGGGGCGGTGGCGTCCTCCAGCGGGTGCGACCGCAGCGGGTTGTGGCAGCGCAGCAGCCGGCCCGGACCCAGGTCCTCCCGGTCGGCGACCAGCTCGGGGGTGCGCTGACGGCATACCTCTATCTCGTTGCCGCACCGGGGCGCGAAGGCGCACCCGGAGTCCCACGGGATGTTGTCGGCGACCGACCCGGGCACGGGGGTGAGGCGGCGCCCCCGCTCCTCGGTCAGGCGCGGGATCGAGGCCAGCAGCCCGCCGGTGTAGGGGTGGCGCGGCGCGGCGAAGAGGTCGTGCCGCTGCGCCCGCTCCACGATCCGGCCGCCGTAGAGGACGTTGACCTCGTCGCACAGGCCGGCCACGACGCCCAGGTCGTGGGTGATCATGATCAGCGCGGTGCCGCTGTCCTGGACCAGCTCCTTGAGCAGGGCGAGGATCTGCGCCTGGATCGTCACGTCCAGCGCGGTCGTCGGCTCGTCGGCGATGAGCAGCCGCGGCTCGCAGGCCAGCGCCATCGCGATGAGCGCGCGCTGGCGCATGCCGCCGGAGAGCTGGTGGGGGTACTCCTTGAGCCGGCGCGTCGGGTCGGGGATGCCGACCTTGTCCAGCATGACCGCTGCCTGCTCCTGCGCGGGGCCGCGCTTCAGCCCCTTGTGCCGCTGGAGCACCTCGGCCACCTGCACGCCGAGGGGGACGACCGGGTTGAGCGAGGACAGCGGGTCCTGGAAGATCATCGCCAGGTCGCGCCCGCGGCGGTCGCGCAGCTGCTCGGTCGACATCGACAGCAGCTCCTCCCCGGCGAAGGTCACGCTCCCGGAGACCGTGTTGCCGCGCTCCGGCAGCAGGCCCATGATGGCCAGCGAGGTGACGGACTTGCCGCAGCCGGACTCGCCGACCAGGCCCACGGTCTGGCCGGGTGCGACGTCGAAGCTGACGCCGTCGACGGCCGTGAACTCGCGCCTGCCGCGTCCGAAGCTGACGGACAGGTCGCGCACGGACAGCAGCGGCTCGCGCGCGGGCGCGCGGTCGCGGTATGCGGTGGTGCTGGGCTCGGCGGTCACGGTGGCCTCCTCAGCGGCGGGACTTGGGGTCGAGGGCCTCGCGCAGCGACTCGCCCATGAGGGTGAAGCCGAGCGCGACCACGATGATGCACAGCGCGGGGTAGACGGCCAGGTGCGGGAAGCTGTTGAAGTAGGGCTGGGCCTGGCCGAGCATCTGGCCCCACTCGGGCCGGGTGTCGTCCGGGTTGCCCAGGCCGAGGAAGGACAGCGCGGCCGCGTCGATGATCGCCACCGCCAGCACGAGCGTGGCCTGGACGATGACCGGTCCCAGCGAGTTCGGGAGCATGTGGCGGAAGACGATCGCCGCCGGGCGCACGCCCAGGGCACGGGCGGCCAGGACGTGGTCGCTGTGCCGCTGCGCGAGCATGGAGCCGCGCAGCAGCCGGGCGAAGATCGGCACCTGGATGACCGCGATGGCCAGGATGACGCTCCACTGCGAGGGCTTGAGCACCGCGGCGAGGGAGAAGGCCATCAGCAGCGAGGGGATGGAGAGCATGACGTCGACGATGCGCATCACCGCCGAGTCCATCCACCCGCCGATGCCGCCGGCGAGCGTGCCCAGGGTCAGCCCGCCGACCAGGCCGCCGAGCGTGGCGAGCACGCCGACGACCAGGGTCTGGCGGGAGCCGACCAGGAGCCGGGAGAGCAGGTCGCGGCCGCGGTCGTCGGCGCCGAGCGGGAACCCGTCGCGCGGCGGAGGCACCGGGTTGCTCTGCCGGCTCACCTCGCCGATGAGGAGCCGGTCGGCCGGGTCGTGCGGCGCGATCCACGGCGACAGGATCGCCAGCAGCACGAACAGCACGACGATGACCAGCCCGACGAGGAAGACGCGGTCGGTGCGCAGCCGCAGCCAGGCCGAGCGCAGCAGGCTGACGCCCTTCTCGTCGTCCAGCGCCCCCGCCTCGGCGAGGGAGTCGATGCGTTCCTTCTTGGTCTGTCCGTAGGTCCTCACGGCAGGGCCCCTCACCTGGTGCGCACCCGTGGGTCGATCACCGCGTAGGCGATGTCCACGAGCAGGTTGACGACGATGTAGACGAGCGCGGCCATGAAGATGACCACCTGCAGCACGGGGTAGTCGCGCTTCTCGAAGCCCAGCGCCAGCGCCTGCCCGATGCCCGGGTAGGCGA
>QEUR01000131.1 GCA_003577095.1 Acidobacteriota bacterium | reverse complement strand
CCCCGGACGGGTGCGTCGCCTCGTCCTCGAGGCGAGCGGCAGCCCCTACGGCTTCGGCGGGTCCACCGGCCTGGACGGCCGGCCGGTCGCCGACGACTTTGCCGGCTCCGGCGGTGGCACCGCCAACCCCGACTTCTGCAAGGCGCTCGCCGCCGGCGACCGGGGCGAGGAGCCGACCAGCCCCCGCACCACCCTGCGCTCGTTCTACGTCGCGCCCGGCTTCACCTTCGACCCCGAGCTGGAGGAGAAGTACCTCGACGGGATGCTCAGGACGTCCGTCGGTGACGACGTCTACCCTGGCGACCTCACCAGGTCGGACAACTGGCCCGGCGTCGCCCCCGGCACCACGGGCATGAACAACGCCCTCTCCCCGAAGTACCTCGACCAGTCCGGCTTCGCCGACCTCGAGCGGGTCCCGCCGGTGCTGTGGATCCGCGGCGACTCCGACCAGATCGTCTCCGACGTCTCGATGTTCGACCTGGCGCAGCTGGGTCGGCTCGGCGCGGTCCCGGGCTACCCCGGCGAGGACGTCTTCCCCGCCCAGCCGATGGTCTCCCAGCTGCGCGCCGTGCTCGAGGCGGCAGGCGGGGAGCTCACCGAGCTCGTCTACGAGGGCTGCGGGCACAGCCCGCACCTGGAGCGCCCGGAGCGGTTCGCGGCCGACGTGCGGGAGTTCCTGCGGCGGTGAGGGGTCAGCCGGGCAGCGGCGTGGCCAGCATCGCCTCCAGGGCGACCGCGACCATGTCGCCGAAGGTGTGCTCGCGCTCGTCCGCCGTCGTCTCCTCGCCGGTGACGATGTGGTCGGAGACCGTCATGATCCCCAGCGCCTGACGGCCGTACAGGGCCGCCAGGGTGTAGATCTCGGCGGCCTCCATCTCCACCGCGACCACGCCGTACTCCACGATCTTCTGGGTCAGCTCCGGCCGGGAGTGGTAGAAGCTGTCCGAGCTGAAGACGGTGGCGACCAGGTGCGGCGCGCCGGACCTCTCGGCCACGTCGACCGCGGTGCGCAGCAGCCCGAAGTCGGCCACGGCCGGGTAGTGGTAGCCGCGGAAGCGCAGCTCGTTCATCGAGCTGTCGGTGGCGGCGGCCTGCGCGATGACGAGGTCGCGGACGGCGAGCCGCTCGGTCAGCGCCCCGCAGGACCCCACGCGCACGAGCTGCTGCACGTCATACTCGCGGATCAGCTCGTTGACGTAGATCGAGGCGGACGGCTGCCCCATGCCGGTGCCCTGCACCGAGACCCGCTCGCCGCGGTAGGTGCCGGTGAAGCCGAGCATGCCGCGCACCTGGCTGTAGCACTCCGCCCCCTCGAGGAAGGTCTCGGCGATCCAGCGCGCCCGCAGGGGGTCGCCGGGCAGGAGGATGCGGGGGGCGATCTGGCCGGGTCCGGCCGCGATGTGCGTGCTCACGGGGGACAAGGGTATGCGGTGGCGCACCCGCTCACCGACCCGCCGTCCCGTCGTGCCCCCGGTCCGCACGCTCCGTCGCGTCAGTCCGTCCGTGCGGTCACCCGCAGGAGCACGTCGCCCTCGCCGTTCGAGGAGGTGACCCAGAGCGCTCCGTGGGGGTCGAGGGTGAGCGAGCGCAGGCGCCCGTAGGTCCCGTCCAGCTCCGGCGGTCGCACCGCGTCGACGATCTCCTCGCCCTCGACGGTGAAGACCGTGACGCCGCTGCCCTTGAGCTCGGCGACGGCCAGCGCCCCGTCCCAGGTGCCCCACTGCTCGCCGTGGAGGAAGGTCGCGCCGCTGGTGGCGTGGGTGGGGGCGCCGCTGCTCCAGACCGCCTCGACCGCGTCCGGGAAGCGCTCGAGGTGCGTCATCGGCACCGACTCGTCGTAGCCGGGCACCGGGTCCCAGCCGTAGTTGCCGCCGGGCTCGAGGATGTTGACCTCGTCGTCGACGTCCGGCCCGTGCTCCACCGACCACAGCCGCTCGGTGCCCGGCTGGACCGCCAGGCCCTGCACGTTGCGGTGGCCGTAGGTGAGGATCCGCGGGTCGCCGCCCTCGACATGGCCCTCGGGTGCTGCGGGGGAGCCGTCGGGGGTGAGCTCGAGGACCTTGCCGCCGAGCGAGTCCAGGTCCTGGGGGTTGCTCCCCTCGGCGGCGTCCCCGGTGCCCACGAGGAGCTGCCCCTCCGGCGTGAAGAGCAGGCGGCAGCCGGCGTGCCGGCCGGTGCTCAGCGGCATGCCGGCCACCACCACGCCGTCGCGCCCCGCCTCCGTGACGCCCTCGTCGAGCGTCCAGCGGGTGACGCGCACGTCGGGGCGCTCGCCGGTCGGCTGCGCGGCGTGGCACAGGAAGATCGTGCGGTCCTGCTCGAAGTCCGGCGAGACCGCCAGCCCCATGAGCCCGGCCTCGCTGCCGACCAAGAGCTCGGGCAGGTCGAGGGCCACCTCCCGCGGCTCGGCCCCGTCCGGGTCCTCGAGCGCGTCGTCGAGAGCGAGCAGGCGCCCGCCGCGCTCGGTGACCAGGGCGGTCCCGTCGGGGAGGAGCTGCACGTCCCACGGCAGGCTCAGGCCGTCCGTGACCACCTGGACCCGGAGGGTCGGCTCGGTGGCCGGTGCAGCCTCGGTCGGGCTGCTGGTGGGCGCCTCGCTGGTCGCGGTTTCGGTATCGGGAGGGGCAGCGGTCGTCGTGCTCGTCGTGGTCGTCACGGCGGCGGGCGGCGCGCTCCGCGGACCGTCGCCGTCGCTCCCGCCCGAGCACGCGGTGAGCACCAGGCACCCCACCGCCGCTGTGCTCAGCGTCCGGGTCGGCCGTCCCATGCTCCCCAGCCTAGGGGCGGGAGGCGGGCTGGGCGCCCCGGCTGTGCGCAGGTCTCGTGTCGACCGGCGTGCAGATACGGCCCGAGCGCCCAGGGCCGGCGCCATGACTAGGGGTTCTGTCGGTCCTTCGACCGATGTGCACGCCGGTCGCCACACTTCCTCTCTTCATCTCAGAGCCGGACGACCAGCCCCTGCTCGATGAGTGCGACCGCGCCAGCCACGCCGTCCTCGCGGCGCACCGCCGCCGCCACCCGCTCGCCCCGTTGCGCGACCTCGGCGGACAGAGCCCGCACGAGGGCGGCACGCACGAGGCCGACTCCCTCGTGGCCTCCCGCGACGGCGGCGGGCACAGGCGCGGCGGCGACCCCGATCTCCTGCAGGCGGCGGGCGAAGAACGGCTGGTCCATGGTGAACGGCACGACCACCTGCCCGCGTCCGGCGCGCAGCGCGACCGCGCTGGTGCCGGCACCGCCGTGGTGGACGACCGCAGCGGCGCGCGGGAAGAGCAGGTCGTGGGGGACGTCGCCGACGAACGCGACGCGATCGTCATACCCACCCTCGTCCTCCAGCCCCGACCCCCGCATGACGAGCACCCGCCGGCCCAGGTCCAGGGCGGCCCCGACGGTGCTGCGCAGGGCGTCGCGGACCGCGGGGATCGTGTGCGAGCCCAGGCCGGCGAAGACGGGCGCGGGCCCGGCGGCGAGGAAGTCCTCGACCTGCGGCGGCAGCGTGGCGCCGGGCGGGCTGTCGAGGAAGGGGTAGCCGACGACGCGGACCCGCCGACCAGCCACCCGGCGGGGCGTCACCAGATGCCGCGTGTTGGCGACGAACGCCGGCATGGCCGCCATCCGCAGCGCGGCCCGGCGCCGGTCCCCCGCGGTGATCCCTGCGGTGCCGGGCTCCACCCCCGGGGCGACGGCACCCGTCGCCGAGACGACGCCGCGCAGGCCTGCGGCGAGGTTGCGCACGGAGCGGCCCTGCACGACCGAGAACAGGCTGGAGTCGCCCCACCGCGAGGGCAGCGCGGGGACGAACATCATCAGCACCTGCGACCTTGCCGGCGCGTCGGCGAAGAGGCTGGCCCAGGTCGCGGTCAGCGCGGTCGTCACGTAGCCGTCGTAGCGCGGAGCCAGGTCGCGCATCGTGCGTGCCACCTCGGGCGCCAGCACCCGGGCCATCTCGCCGATCATCCCGAGCTGGCCGTGCAGGCCACCGGGCATGCCGCCCTCGAGCATCTCCTGCCGGTAGCGCCCCATGAGGTCCATCCGGACCTCCTCCGGGTACAGCCCGCCGGCCCGCACCAGCTCCACGAAGTCCGACGTCGCGGTCATCCCGACGTCGTGACCGCGGGCGGCGAGGGCACGGCCGACGGCCAGCAGCGGCTGGTAGTCGCCACGGCTGCCCGCGGCGAGCAGGGCGATGCGCATGCACCCAGTCTGCGCGCCGCCGCCGGACGACCGGTCGGGCGGCGCCGGGGCCGCCGGCTACGGGGCGACCTCCGGGACGCCGACGCTGACGACCCGGCCGCCCTTGTCGCCGGCGCCCGGGCCCATCTCCACGACGACGTCCGCCGTGGTCACGGCCGCCTCGTCGTGCTCGGCAACCAGCACCGTGTGACCGGCGTCGACGAGGGTCTGCAGCTGCGCCAGCAGGCGGTGCACGTCCGCCGGGTGCAGCCCGGTGGTCGGCTCGTCGAAGAGGTAGAGGGTGGGCTGGCGGCGCTCCTTCTGCAGCTCGGTGGCCAGCTTGATCCGCTGGGCCTCTCCGCCGGAGAGGTCGGTCGCCGGCTGGCCCAGGGTGAGGTAGCCCAGTCCCAGGGCGTCCAGCGCGGCGAGGGCCCGTGCGGCGGCGGGCAGGTCCGCCAGGGCCTCGGCCGCCTGCACGACCGTCATGCCCAGCAGGTCCGCCACGGTGTGGCCGTGCCAGGTCACCTCGAGGGTCTCGGGGTTGAAGCGGGCCCCTCGGCAGTCCGGGCAGGTCGACCAGGTGCCCGGCATGAAGAGCAGCTCGACCGACACCGCACCCTCGCCGTCGCAGGTCGGGCACTGGCCGGCCCTGGTGTTGAAGCTGAACCGGCTCGCCGTCCACCCCCGGTCCTTCGCCGCGGGTGTCGCCGCGAACGCCCTGCGGACGTGGTCCCACAGCCCGGTGTAGGTCGCCAGCGTCGAGCGCGGGGAGCGCCCGATCGGCCGCTGCGTGATGCGCACCAGCCGCTTGGGTATGCCGTCTCCCGAGGCGCTCACGCGTCCGCCGGCGGGCAGGTCCGCGGTACCGTCCGTGTCGCCGGTCGTGTCGTCGGCGTCCGTCCCGCCGGCGGCGCCGGCCGGGGCGTCCCCGGCCTGGACCTCGACCCGCGCCAGCTGAGCACCGGTGACGTCGTGGACGGCGTCGAGCAGGCTGGTCTTGCCTGATCCCGAGATGCCGGTCACCACGGTGAGCGCACCCAGCCTCAGGTCGAGGCCGACGTCCCTGACGGTGTGCCGGGTCAGCCCGGTGAACGACAGCGTCCCGGTCCCGGCGCGGGCCGGCGAGCCGGGCGCACGGATCTCCTCGGCGTGCACCGGCCGGTCGAGGTAGCGCGCGGTGACCGAGTCCGCGACCCCGGCCAGCCCCGCGACCGGCCCGGACCACAGCACCTCGCCGCCCTCGCGCCCGGCACCCGGCCCCACGTCGACCACCCAGTCGCACCGGGCCACGACGCCCATGTCGTGCTCGACCACCACCACGGTGTTGCCGGCCGCGACCAGCCGGCGCAGCAGCTCCACGAGCCGGTCGGTGTCGCGCGGGTGCAGCCCGGCCGACGGCTCGTCGAGCACGTAGACCACGCCGAACAGCCCCGAGCGCAACGCGGTCGCCAGCCGGAGCCGCTGCAGCTCGCCGGCGGAGACACCGGTCGTCGCGCGGCCCAGCGTCAGGTGCCCCAGACCGAGGTCCGCCATCAGCCCCAGCCGGCCCGAGAGGTCCTCCAGGAGCATGGTCTCGGCCTGCTCGCGGGCGTCCCGCCCCGCCTGCACGGCGAGCTCGTCGAGCCGCTCCCGGACCAGCGCCAGCAGGACGTCCACCGCCAGCGCGGTCGCCTCGTCGACCGCGAGGCCCCGCCAGGTCACCGCGAGGGCGTCGGGCCGCAACCGGCGACCGCCGCACGTGCCGCACGGGCGGGTCTCGACATACCGGAGCATCCTGGCGCGCTGGGTGGCGCTGCGCGTCTCCGCGAGGGTGCGTCGCACGTAGCGCGCCGCCGAGGAGAAGGTGCCCTGGTAGGGCCGTTGGATGCGCGCCGCGTCCCGCGTGGGGACGACGGTCACGACCGGCTGCTCGTCGGTGAAGAGGATCCACCGGCGGGTCTCCTCGGGCAGCTCGCGCCAGGGCAGGTCGACGTCGTGGCCGAGCGTGGCGAGGATGTCGCGGTAGTTCTTGCCCAGCCAGGCGCCCGGCCACGCCGCAACGGCACCCCCGGCCACGGAGAGGGAGTCGTCGGGAACCATCGAGGCCTCGGTCGGCTCATGGACCACGCCGAGCCCGCCGCAGGTCGGGCAGGCCCCCTCGGCGGTGTTCGGCGAGAAGTGGTCGGAGTCCAGGTGCTCCGCGCCGGGCGGGTAGGCGCCGCAGCGCGACCACAGCATCCGCAGCGTCGGTCCGGCGGTCGTCACCGTGCCGACGCTCGAGCGCCGGCCACCCCCGCCGCGGCCCTGCTCCAGCGCGACCGTCGGCGGCAGGCCGCGGACGTCGCGCACCTGCGGGTCGACCGCGGTGTGGATGAGCCGCCGGGCGTAGGGCGCCACCGAGTCGAGGTAGCGCCGCTGCGCCTCGCCGTGGATCGTCCCGAACGCCAGGCTCGACTTGCCCGACCCCGAGACCCCGGTCACCGCGACCAGCGCGTCCCGCGGGAGGTCGACGTCGACGTCGCGCAGGTTGTGCAGGCGGGCGCCGCGCACCTCGATCCGGCCGGTCACCAGGTCAGGGTATGGCGTGCACCACATCCGGGAGCACCGGGAATATAGTTGACCGGTCAACCATTCTCCGGGCGTGAGCTTTCCGAAGATCGGCATCGTCGTCAGCACCACCCGTCCCGCCCGCATCGGGCCCAGGGTCGCGGAGTGGGTCTCCCAGCTGGCGCCCTACGACGCCCACGCCGAGATCGTCGACCTCGCCGAGGTCAACCTGCCCTTCCTCGAGGACCTCGAGCACCCGGCGGCCGGCCAGTACGACCGCCCCAGCACCATCGCCTGGTCGGAGCGGGTGCGCGGCTACGACGCGCTCGTCCTGACCGTGGCGGAGTACAACGGCGGCTACCCCGCCGTGCTCAAGAACGCGATCGACACCCTCAAGCAGGAGTGGGAGGGCCTGCCGGTGGGCGTCGTCGGCTACGGCTGGGGCGGTGCGGCCGCCGCCACCGGCGCCCTGGCCACCGTCCTGGACCGCCTGCAGACCGTGCGCCTGGACGGGCCTGGCCTGCGCTTCGGCGAGGACCTGAGCCCCGAGGGCGAGATCCTGCCCGACGCGCCCGAGGACGCCGTGCGCGGTCTCTACGACCAGCTGCTCGCGGCCGTGCGCGAGGGCCAGCCCGCCGCCTGATCCGAGGATCGGTCCCCGACCGCGAGGGCGCCGCACGTCTCGGGTGACGCTCTCGCCCCGTCCCGCCGCGTCCGTCAGACTGGACGCCATGACTGAGACGACCACGCAGAGCAGCCTGACCGTCGGCATGGTGACCTTCGACTGCGAGCGCCCGCGCACGCTCGCCCGGTTCTGGCAGGAGGCGCTGCAGGCCGAGCCGGTGCTCGAGACCGACGACTTCGTCATCCTCGGCGGCCGGCCCCAGGTCGCCTTCCAGCGGGTCGAGCGGCCCACCCAGGGCAGGAACCGCCTCCATCTCGACCTCTCCGGCGGCGACCGCGCCCACGAGGTGGCCCGGCTCGTCGCGCTCGGAGCCGAGGTGGTGCGCAACCACGACGTCGACGGCTTCTGCTGGACGGTGATGCGCGACCCGCTGGGCAACGAGTTCTGCGTCGGCGACCCCCACGAGCCCAACGACCACCCGGCCTCGTCCGCGTGAGCGGCGCGCCGGCACACCCTTCCCCTGAGATGGCTGGAACCGGCCCGGGGGCGGGCCCGCCGCCGCTCGTGCTGCTGCACGCCCTCGGCCAGGCGCCGATGGCGTGGGAGGACGTCGTCGTGCGGCTCTACGGCTCGCGGCGGCTGCTCACCCCGTGGGTGCCGGGGCTGCGCCCGACCGAGCGGCAGCCGGTGCCGATGGCGGACGCCGCCGCCCGGCTGGACCAGGAGCTCATGCTCGAGGGCATGCAGCAGGTGGACCTGTGCGGCGTGTCCTTCGGGGCGATGGTCGCCGCGCGGCTGGCCGCGGACTTCCCCGGGCGGGTGCGACGGCTGGTGCTGGTCGGCGGTCAGGTGCGCCCGCCGCGCGCCGTGATGAGACTCCAGGCGGCGGTCCTGCGGATGATGCCGAGGTCGCGGTTCGTCGACGCGGGCGTGTCCAAGGAGCAGGTGCTGCGCAGCCAGGAGGTGGTGCGGGCGCTCGATCTCACCGACGCGCTGCCCCGGATCAGCGCCCGGACCCTCGTGGTCGTCGGCGGGAAGGACCTCGCCAACCAGGCCGGGGCCCGTGCCCTGGCCGGGGGCATCCCGGACGCCCGTCTGCGCGTCCTCGAGGGCGCGGGTCACCTGGTCAACACCGAGACGCCGGAGGAGCTGGCGGCCCTGCTGCGGGACTTCCTCGACGACTGACGGAGGCGGGGCCGGGCGTAGCTAGCTCCCGGCGTCCCCCGACGGCGAGGGCGAGCGCCCGG
>QEUR01000130.1 GCA_003577095.1 Acidobacteriota bacterium | reverse complement strand
GGGGTCCTCGCCGGAGGTCTGGTGGGCCCACTCGACGAGCAGGGGCAGCAGCTGGCCCACACGCGCAAGCACGTCGGCATCGGCGACGAACGGGGACGGCGGCAGCCCCTCCTCCGCGACCCAGCGCACCATGCTCTCGCACCAGTGCAACGGGTCGCCCTCGAGCAAGGACGCCATCGACAGCAGGAGCGTCGCCAGGAGCACGGTGACCTCGTCCTCCGGGAGCGTGCGCCCCTGGGGCGAGGAGAGGAAGTCCCCAACGAGCTCGACCACCTCGCCGCCCGTCTCGTCCAGGCCGACGTCGCCCCACCCGTCGTCCTCGTCCGCCCCGTCGTCCTCGTCCGCCCCGTCGTCGTCAGCCCAGTCGTCGTCGGGGCCGCCGGGCCCGGTCGGGACCAGGAGGTCGCCCCGGACCTGTCCGACAAGATATCCGTCCTGGTCGTACCCCGGACCGCCCTGCGGGAGGCGGGCGAGCACGAGCTCGACCAGCGGACGGCACATCGGCCACTGGTCGGCCTCCTCCTGTTCCCTGGGCGGCACGACGTCGGCGCCGGCGAGCGCGTCCTCCAGGGCCGCGCGGGACTGCGCCGGGTCCAGGGCGCGGATGGCGTCCTCGGCCGGCACACCCTCGGCCTCGATCAGCGCGGCGAACCGCTGCTCCACCTCCGTCAGGCGCTCGGGAACGAAGAAGGCGTCCTTCACCCAGGCCCTGGGCCTGCGGGCGACGTAGACGACGAGGGTGACCCGCACCTGACCGGGGAGCGTGAGCTCGAGCATGTGATTGTCTCCGGCCAGGTCCCCGAAGACGGCGGTGCCGGTGACGGCCAGGTCGGCCAGGCCGATGATGTGCGGCGGCACCGGCTGGCGCCGCTCACGCACCGCGCGCCGGGCACGGGCCCGCTTCATCTCGTCCGTCGCCAGCGCCGCGACCATGTGCATGAGGGCGGTGGTCTCGGCGACGTCCACGTCGATGAAGGTCTGCAGCAGGTCGACCCCCTCCGGCAGCGCCTCCGCCAGCTCGCGCGGCGGGTCGTCGAGGAGCACGACCATCGACGTCGCCACACCCCAGAAGGCGATGGGGTCCGGGTCGCGCAGCGCCTGGCGCAGGCTCGCCAGGAGCGGGTCCTGGACCGCCGGCTCCGGGTGCGCGACGTGGCGCGGGCCGCCCGGACGGCGGGTGGCGGACCGGTTCTTCTGCCGGTGCTTGTGTCCTGTGTGCTTCCTGGCCATGGGTCAATCCTCGCTGCTGCGTCCACCGCCTTGGCCCTCGCCCCTTGATCCCGGCCTGGTGCTGGACCTGCCGTCCCGACGGTCCCCCGCTGCCGCTCGTCCTCCAAGGTCCACCGGCTCCATGGGGACACCTACGGGTCTGCGTCCCCCTGGGATGCAGACCCGTAGGACGCCCTGCGGCGACTGCCCGTTGCAGCGGTGCCGAGCGCGCCGCTGCCCTCCCGGGCGTGGCGCCGGGAGGGCAGCGGCGGTCGTGCAGCAGGTGGGCCGGGAAGGATCACTCCCCGCGCGGGTCACCCACGTAGTCGCCGCGCTCGCGGATGTTCTCGATCACCGACAGGTCTGCGGTCTCCCACGAGCCGTCGGCCACGGACCTGAGCAGCTCGTACCCGGTGACGCTCGCCGTCTTGGCGATGTAGCCGGCCGACTTCTGCCCGATGCCGCCGCGCAGCTCGAAGAGCACGGAGGCGGAGCCGAGCAGACCGTAGGCGTTGCGGGCGATGCCCGGCGTCTCGGTGCTCGGGTAGCGGGTGATGTTGGCGTAGCCGTAGCTGTCGACGGCCTGCAGCATCACCGACGCGGCCCGCTGGGAGGCGGTGATCGTCTCGGCGAACTCCTCGGAGATCCCCAGCTCGGCCGCGGTGTCGACGGCGTTGGGCCACATGATCGAGCCGGTGATCATCCGGCCGTCCTCGTCGACGTAGGTGCCCTGGTGGTGGTAGTCCACCATCACGACCGGCTGCAGCTCGTCCCAGAGGAGGCGCATCGAGATCGACTCCGGCACCTCGTTGAGAGCGTCGTCGCCCTCGACGTAGGGGTTGTCGTAGGCGCTGTCGCTGAAGGAGTGGTAGCGGTTGATGTCGTAGCCGCGCCCCTCCAGCCAGAAGTCGCAGCCCACCTCGCACGTCGGGTCGTAGTTCTGCCGCCACGGCGTCGTCCGGCCCTGCTCGTCGGTGACGCCACCGTCGAAGCCGTCCACGTTCACGCGCGGCACGATGGTGACGGTGAGCGCGTCGCGGATCGCCTGGTTGTCCGGGCTGTCGTTGCCCGCGACCTGCCGGATGAGGTCCATCATCCCGCGACTGACCATGAACTCGTTGCCGTGCTGGTTGGCGATGAGCATCACCGGGATCGGCCCGTCGCCGATGGTCACCACCGGGATGTCCCGGCCCAGGTTGCTCTGCAGCGGCGCCGCCTCCAGCTCGATGGCCCCGCGGTCCTCCAGCTTCTGCAGGATCGCCCACATCTCCTCGTAGGAGGCTACTCCGCTCAGGCTGCTCCCGTCGCCCCAGGGACCGCCCGGGGTGGTCTCCGGCGGGTCCGCCTGCGCGGCGCCCTGTGCTCCGGCGACGACCGCGGTCGCCATGGCGAGTGCCCCGACGGCAGCAGTGATCCGACGTCTTGTCCTCATGCAGCACACTCCCGAGTTGAGCCCGGCGCGGCTCCGTCACCCCGCGCGTTGTGGCTCCTCCACGTTAGGACGGCTGCGGTCAAGAGCGGGTATGGCGCAGGTCAAGTTTTGGTCAGGTCGCCCGCCCGGGCGCCCAGGCGCTCACAGCGACACGATGACCAGCGTCGCCGCCAGCACCACGCCGGAGACGACCAGGGTCAGCGTGGTGTAGCCGAGGATGTCGCGCATCTTCAGGCCCGCGATGGCCAGGACCGGGATGGCCCAGAACGGCTGCACCATGTTGGTCCACTGGTCGCCGTAGGCCAGCGCCATGACGGCGATCTCCGGCGAGACGCCGAGCTGCCCAGCCGTCTCCAGCAGCAGCGGCCCCTGCACGGCGAACTGTCCGCCGCCGGAGGGCACGAAGAGGTTGACCACGCCGGCCGACAGGAAGGCCAGCAGCCCGAAGGTCTCCGGCGTCGCGATCGAGACGAAGGCGTCGGAGAGGACCTTGATCAGCCCGGTCCCCGCCATGATGCCCATGATCCCGGCGTAGAGCGGGAACTGCAGGAGGATCTCTCCGACGTTGGACGCCGCCTCCTTGGTCAGGTCCAGCAGCTCGAACGGGTGGTGGACCAGCAGCAGGATCAGGGTGAGGAAGGACCAGTTGACGATGTCGAGGGTCAGCGTCCCCCCGTTCATGAAGTGCAGGAACAGGTAGGCGACCAGCATGAGCCCCATGAGGAAGGTGGGCAGACGGCTGGCGTCGATCCGGTCCGCGGGGGTCTCCACGTCATACCTGCGGGCCGCGGCGTCCTCCCCCCGAGCCTCGGCCGACAGCTCGACGATCTTGTCGCCCTTGCGCGGCGCGACCAGCGCCATGGCGCTGACCACGGCCGCGACCGTGACCACGGCCGCGATCATGTTCCACGAGGAGAAGGTCGTCTGGGACACCGGCAGCGGCACGCCGTCGAGGTAGGGCGCGATGAAGGAGTCGGGGGTGGCCGCGGTGAGCGGGGCCGAGCCCGAGTAGCCCATGTGCCAGACGACGTAGCCCGAGTAGCCGGCCGCCACCAGCAGCGGGAAGTGGAGCTTGAGGCCGCGCGCCCGTCCCTGCTGGGCCACCTCGACCGCGAGCAGCGCACCGACGACCAGACCCAGGCCCCACGTGATGAGGGAGGCCACGGCGGCCACCAGGCAGACCAGCGCGTAGGCCCGCACCGGCGTGCTGGGCAGCGCCGCGAGCCTGCGCAGACCCTTCTGCACGGGCCCCGTCTTGGCCAGGATGTAGCCCAGCAGCAAGATCAGCGACATCTGGGTGATGAAGGCCAGCAGCCCGGAGAGACCGTCGCCCCAGGTCGTGACCACCTCCGCCGGGGTGGCGTCGGTGAGGATGAGGGCGAGGATCGCGACCACGAACGTCAGGACGATCGCGAACACCAGGGCGGACGGGGTGAACCTCTCCACCACCCGGTTGACCGGGCCCATCAACCGCGAGATCGGGTTCCCGGCAGGCTTGGTCGTCGTCGACATGGCACTTCCTTCACAGTGGGGTGAGCAGGGGTGGGAGCAGGCCCGAGCTGTGGATCTTTCCCGCAGCATCGTCCTCCCGGGGGTCCGTGTCAACGACCCCGGCCGAGGACCCACCGGGTCGCCGCGGGAGACTGGTGCCATGGCACACCTCACGGGTTCCCTGACGATCACCGGCGCGCAGGTGTGGGAGGGCGCAGGACGGGGCTTCGTCGAGCGCGACGTGGCCGTCGTCGACGGGCTGGTGGCCGACCGGCCGGCCCCGGGCGCCGAGACGCTCGACGGGTCCGGCTGCTGGCTGGTCCCCGGCCTCCTGGACGCGCACTTCCACGCCTACGCGACGAGCATGGACGGCCTGGAGAACGAGCGCGGCCCGCTCAGCTACACCGCGATCAACGCCACCCGGCGCCTGGCCAGGGCGCTGCGCCGCGGCTTCACCACGGTGCGTGACGTCGCCGGCGGCGACATCGGCCTGGCCCGCGCGATCGAGGCAGAGCTGTTCCCCTCGCCGCGCTACCACTTCACCGGACCCGCGCTCAGCCAGACCGGCGGGCACGGCGACCCGCGCAGCCAGCACGTCGACGTCTGCTTCTCGCACGGGCACATGTGCGAGGTGGTCGACGGCGTCGAGCCGCTGCGCGTGGCCGTGCGGGAGCGGCTGCGCACCGGTGCGCACGCCATCAAGATCATGACCTCCGGCGGCGTCTTCTCCCTCGCCGACCCGCTGCCGATCCCGCAGTACTCCGTGGACGAGATCCGCGCCGTCGTCGACGAGGCGACCCGGCGCGGCAGCTACGTCGCGGCGCACGCCTACTCCTCCGAGGCGGTCCTGCACTCCATCGACAACGGCGTGCGCTCGATCGAGCACGGCAACCTCATCGACGAGTCCACCGCCCGCGCGATGGCGGCCCGCGGAGCCTTCCTCGTGCCGACCCTCGCCGCCTACGACGCGATGGACCGGCGCGGCGCCGCCATCGGCCTCAACGAGATCTCGCTCGCCAAGAACTCCGAGGTCCTCTCCAGGGGCCAGGAGGCCGTGCAGCTCGCGCACGCCGCCGGCGTGCGCGTCGGCTTCGGCAGCGACCTCATGGGCGACCTCGAGGACGACCAGCTCGCCGGGATCCGGCTGCAGGTCGAGGCCGCCGGACCGGTCGAGGCCCTCCGCTCGCTGACCGAGGTCAACGCCGAGCTCATCGGCGACCCGCGGCTCGGCCACCTCGGCACCGGCGCCCAAGGTGACGCCGTCCTGCTCTCCGGCGACCCGGCGCAGGACCCGTCCGTCCTGTGGGAGCAGGACGCGCGGCGGGCGGTCGTGCAGGGCGGCCGGGTGGTCGGCGGCTGAGCTCGGCCGGGGACCCCGCGGTCCCCGCGCCGGGTCGTCCCCGCGGCGCCCGTCCGGACGGATCGTCCGGAACGACGGGCGCGTCCTCCACTGTGTCCGGGCCCGAGCCCGTGCCATGCTGGCACGATCGACCCACGAAGTGAGACGAGAGTGCGTGTCCCCGCGGACGACGTCCGGCGCACACGCAGGAAGGTGGCGACGGTGCCAGCGACATCACGACGGACCACCAGGAGCGTGGTCATCTGGACCCTGCTGCTCGTGGGCCTGGCGGCCATGGAGTTCCCAGGAGTGTTCTTCTTCAAGGACCGGGCCACCCCGGAGATCTTCGGCCTGCCCTTCATCTACGGCTACAACCTGCTGTGGTGGGCCTACATGTGCGCCGTGATGCTCTACGCATACCTGGTCCACTGGGGCCGCCCCGCCACCGCTGAAGGAGGTGCCCGATGACCGCCAGCGACACCGGTGCGGTGCTCATCATCGCGCTCTTCATGCTGATCCCCCTCGCGATGGGCGCGGTGGCCGGCCGGAAGTCGATCCCGACCACCGAGGACTTCTTCGTCCAGGGACGGGGTATGGGGTCGGTCGCGGTGTTCTTCACCGTCGCCGCGACCTGGTGGAGCTCCTTCGCCTTCCTGGGCTCCAACGCCTCGTTCTACCTCCAGGGCCCGCTCTTCTGGACGGCGCTGGCGTGGAACATCCTCTTCGGGCTGCTCTACTACGTCGTCGGCAAGCGGGTCTGGTTCCTCGGCAAGCGCTGGAACTTCATCACGCCCAAGGACTTCTTCACCAACCGCTACGGCTCGGTCGCGGTGGGCAACCTGGTCGCCGTCATCATGCTGGTGTTCACCCTGCCCTACCTGCAGATCCAGCTGTCCGGCGGCGCCTATCTCATCGAGGTGGCCTCCGGCGGGCTCATCCCGTTCGCCTGGGCGGCGCTGATCTTCTACGTGGTCATCATCATCTACGTGTGGTCCGGCGGGCTGCGCGCCGTCGCCTGGACCGACATCTTCTACGGCGTCCTGCTCTTCTTCGGGATGGTCGTCGCCGGCCTGCTCGTGGCCAACGAGCTCGGCGGCACGGTCGCGATGTTCGACCAGCTCGCCGAGGCCAGGCCGGAGAACCTGGTGCTGGCCGACGGGGCCTGGATGACCTGGATCGCCATGTTCCTGGTCACCCCGATCGGCGCCTTCATGGGCCCGCAGCTGTGGACGCGGATGTATGCGGTGAAGTCCGGGCGGCTCTTCGACCTCATGCCCTTCCTGCTCGGCCTGGCCGCCGTCTCCTACTTCGGCTCGATGCTGGTCGGCAACTCCGGGGTGCTCCTGGAGCCCGACGTCGCCGAGCCGGACAAGATCCTGCCGATCATGCTCTACAAGTACGCCCCCTACGTCCTCGCCTCCTTCCTCGTGGCCTGCGGCGCCGCCGCGGCCATGTCGACCGCCAACTCCCAGATCCACTCCATGTCGTCGGTCTACACGCTCGACTTCCACAAGACCTACATCAACCCCCGGATGAGCGAGCGGCAGCTGGTGTGGGTGGGCCGGTGGACGATCCTGGTGCTCTCGGCCATCGCCTACGTGATGGCGCTCTACGTCCCGGGCCTGCTCGTGACCGTCGGCCTCGTCGCCCTGGCCGGCACGGCCCAGGTGATCGTCCCGACCGCCGGCGCGCTCTTCTGGCGCCGCTCCACCGCGGCCGGGGCCCTGGCCGGGCTGCTGGTCGGGGTGGGCACCCTCGTGCTGTTCACCTTCGTGCCGGCCGCCACTCCCCCGCCGTTCGACGCCGGAGGGGGCGGGCTGCTCTCGCTCATCCTCAACCTCGTCGTCTTCGTCGTGGTGTCGCTGACCACGACGCCGCGCGACGAGACGCTGCTGACCCGGCACGACGAGGACCGGGCGCTGTTCGACGCCGAGGACTTCGACGCCGTCGCCGAGCCGGCCCGGCCGACCGGGCCGGCCGACGGGACCAGGCTGGCCGACGGCACCACGGGGAGGGACGTGCGATGAGCGAGGACTTCCTGCGCGACTTCCACCACGCCGCGACGATCGGCGCCACCGCCCGCTCCGGCGTCGACCGGCAGGCGGCCACCGACCTGGACGGCGAGGTGCGCCGCTGGTTCGCAGGCTGGTTCCGCGAGCGGGGCCGGGACGTCCTCGTCGACGAGATCGGCAACATGTTCGGCCTGTTCGAGTGGCGGCCAGGGGCGCCCTTCGTCCTGGTCGGCTCGCACCTGGACACCCAGCCGCTCGGCGGCCGCTTCGACGGGTCCTACGGCGTCATCGCCGGCATGCACGTCGCCCAGCAGCTCGACGAGGCGATCGGCGCGGGCGAGGTGCACACGCCCCGCTTCAACCTCGCCGTCGTCAACTGGTTCAACGAGGAGGGCGCGCGTTTCGCGCCCAGCATCATGGGCAGCTCGGTCTTCGCCGGGCTGTTCGACGCGGACGAGATGCTCGACGTCGAGGACCTGGCCGGCGTGCCGGTCCGCAAGGCGCTCGCCGACATCGGCTTCCTCGGGTCCGACCCCGGCCCGCAGACCGTCGGCTACGTGGAGATCCACATCGAGCAGGGCCGGATCCTGGAGCGCGAGGGCATCGACCTCGGGATCGTCGACAGCAGCTGGTACACCCAGAAGCTCGACATCGAGGTGCTCGGCGAGCAGTCGCATACCGGGGCCACGGCCATGGCGGACCGCCGCGACGCGCTCGTCGGCGCGTCCGAGGTCGTCCTCATGGTGCACGAGGTGACCAAGGACTTCCCCGAGGAGGCGCTCGTCTCCTCCGTCGGGCAGCTCGTGGTGGAGCCCAACTCCCCGATCGTGGTCGCCCGGCGGGTGCACCTCGTGGCCGACCTGCGGTCCGGCAGCCCGGAGATCGTCAAGGAGGCCCGCCAGAACCTCATCGACCGGATCGCCGCCCTGGCCGGGCGCAACAACCTCGTCATCAACGTCAAGGACTTCGACATCCGGCCGATCCGTCGCTTCCCCGAGGAGGGCGTGGCGCTGGCGACCCGCGCGATCGAGGGCATCGGCCTGACGTCGCGACGCATCCAGACCATGGCCGGTCACGACTCCGTGGCGCTCAACACCATGGTGCCC
>QEUR01000129.1 GCA_003577095.1 Acidobacteriota bacterium | reverse complement strand
CCCTCTCGGCCGGGCGCTGGGCCGAGCGGGCGCGGGGTCCGCGGTGGCCGGACCCACGCGGTCCCTGACGGTCGCGCCCCGGCTGCCCGCGTCGCCTCCCGCCGCCGTGCCCGGCTCCTCCCGGTCGCTCAGTCACCGAGGGACTCCCCCGGCGCCGGCCGCACGCCGCGCGCCCAGTCGGCGGCCGGCACCGCCCTGCGGCCCTGCGGCTGGACCAGGCCGAGCCTGACCGGCGTGGTGCCGGTGCCGACCAGGACGTCCCGCCTGCCCGCGAGCAGCTCGCCCGGAGACAGTGCGCCGGCCCCCTCGGGCAGCTCCTCCGCCGTGAGGGGCTCGAGGGGTCCGAGCTTGACCCGCTCCCCCCGCCACGTCGTCCAGGCACCGGGGGCCGGGGTGGTGGCGCGCACCAGCCGGTCCACCGCGAAGGCGGGGCGGGTCCAGTCCACGCGGGCGTCCTCGACCTCGACCTTGGGTGCGAGGCTCACGCCGTCGGCGGACTGCGGCTCGGGCACCAGGGTGCCGGCCTCCATCGCGTCCAGGGTGGCGACGAGCAGCTCGGCGCCGGAGTCGGCCAGCCGCCCGAGCAGGTCGCCGCTGGTGTCCCGCGGCCGGACGGCTTCGGTGAGGCGGCCCAGCACCGGGCCGGTGTCCAGCCCCTCCTCGAGGGTGAAGGTCACCGCCCCGGTCACGTCGTCGCCGGCCAGCAGCGCGTGCTGGACCGGCGCCGCGCCCCGCCAGGCGGGCAGCAGCGAGAAGTGCAGGTTGACCCAGCCGTGGGCCGGCAGGCCGAGCAGCTCCGGCGGGACGAGGCCACCGTAGGCCACGACGGCGCCCACGTCGGGGGCCCACGCCTCGAGCTGCTCGCGCACGCCGGACTCCCGCAGCCGCCCCGGCGCCAGCACGGGGACACCCGCCTCCTCGGCCAGCCGCCGCACCGGGGTGGGACGGCTGCGCCGGCCCCGTCCGGCACCCGCGTCCGGCCGGGTGAGGACGCCGACCACCTGGTGCCCGGAGGCCAGGAGGCGCTCCAGCGACGTGGCCGCGACCTGCGGCGTCCCGGCGAAGACGACCCTCAAGCTCAGAGCTGGTCCTGCTCGGGGTCGGCCGCCGACAGCCCGTGGAAGGCGTCCGGGTCGTCCAGCTGCAGCTCGGCGACCTCCTCGCCCTGCGCGCGCAGCAGCTCGTGCCGCTCGCGGCGGCGCTGGCCCTGCTCGATCGGGTCCGGGACCGGGGCCGCGGCGATGAGCCGCTGGGTGTACTCCTCCTGCGGGTTCTCCATGATCTGCTCGCGCGGGCCGGCCTCGACGACCTCGCCGTTCTGCAGCACCACGACGCGGTGCGCCAGCAGGTCGATCACCGCCAGGTCGTGGCTGATGAAGAGGCAGGCGAAGCCGAACTGCTCCTGCAGCTCGGCGAAGATCTTCAGCACCCGGGCCTGCACCGAGACGTCCAGCGCCGAGGTGGGCTCGTCGGCCACCAGCAGCTCGGGGTCGAGGGTCAGCGCCCGTGCCACGCAGATGCGCTGGCGCTGACCACCGGAGACCTCGTGGGGGTAGCGGTTGTAGACCTCGCGGGGCAGCTGCACCGCGTCGAGGAGGTCGTAGACTTTCTTCTGGCGGCTCTTGCGGTCGCCCATCTTGTGCACGACGAGGGGTTCGGCGATGCACTCCCCGATCGGCAGCCGGGGGTTGAGCGAGGCGGCCGGGTCCTGGAAGATCACGCCGATCCTCTTGCGCAGGGCCTTCAGGTCGCGCTTGCTCATCCTGGTGACGTCCTCGCCCAGCAGGCGGAACTCCCCGCTGGCCGCGGGGATGAGGCCCAGGGCGCAGCGACCGATGGTCGACTTGCCGGAGCCGGACTCCCCCACCAGTCCGACGATCTCGCCCTTGCGCACGTCGAAGCTCACGTCGTCGACCGCGCGGAAGGGCGGCTTGCCCAGTCGCTGGTACTCGATGACGAGGTTCTTCAGCTCGATCGCCAGCGGGGCGTCCTGGTCGACGTCCTCCTTGACGCTGATGCCCATCTGCCCCCGTCCGGCGCCCATCCGGGGCACCGAGCCGAGCAGCATCTTGGTGTACTCGTGCTGGGGCCGCAGGAGCACCTCCTCGACGGTGCCGCGCTCGACGATCTCGCCCTTGAACATCACCGCGACCCGGTCGGCCATGTCGGCGACCACGCCCATGTTGTGGGTGATGAGCAGGATGCCGGTGTTGAGCTTGTCCTTCAGCGACCGGAGGAGGTCGAGGATGTCGGCCTGCACGGTCACGTCCAGGGCGGTGGTCGGCTCGTCGGCGATGATGACCTTGGGGTCGCAGCTGATCGCCATCGCGATGACCACGCGCTGGCGCTGCCCGCCGGAGAGCTCGTGGGGATACTTCTTCATCTGCCGCTCGGGCTCGGGGATCCCGACCATCCCGAGCAGCTCGACGGCCCGGTCGATGGCCGCCTGCGCGCGGGCCACGCCGTGCAGCTCCATCGACTCGACCATCTGGGTGCCGATGGTGAGCACCGGGTTGAGGGCCGTCATCGGCTCCTGGAAGACCATCGCCACGTCGTTGCCGCGCATCCTGCGCATCCGGCTCTCGGACAGCCGCCCGACCTCCTTGCCGGCGACGTTGACCGCACCGCCGATCGTGGCGTTGCGCGGAAGCAGCCGCATCGCGGTCATCGAGGTGACGGACTTGCCCGAGCCGGACTCGCCCACGAGGGCGACGACCTCGCCGGGACGGACCCGCAGGTCGACGCCCTTGACGGCGTGGACGCTGCCGAACTCGGTCTTGAAGCGGACGTCGACGTCGTCGAAGTCGAGCACGACCTCGTCGTCGTCGCCGGGAGCCCCGGAACCGGTGTAGACGGGGCCGGCGTAGCGGTCGGTCGGGGTGCTCATCAGTCGGCGGTCCTGTTCTGACGGGGGTCGAAGGCGTCGCGCAGACCGTCTCCGAGGAAGTTCACGGACAGGGCGATCACCAGGATGATCATGCCCGGCCACCAGAAGAGCCACGGGCGGTTCTGGAAGCTGGTCTGGTAGGTCGAGATCAGCAGCCCCAGCGAGGTGTCGGGCGCCTGCACGCCCCAGCCCAGGAAGGACAGCGCGGACTCGACGAGGATCGTCGAGGCGATCGCCAGGGTGGCGCTGACGATGATCGTGCCGATCGTGTTGGGCAGGATGTGCTTGAAGACGATGCGTCCCGAGCCGGTCCCGATCGCCTCCGCCGCGGTGACGAACTCGCGCTCGCGCAGGGACAGCACCTCGCCCCGCACCAGGCGCGCCAGGCCGGTCCAGCCGATCACGCTCAGCAGGAAGGCCAGCGGCCAGATGCCGCCGTTGGCCATCTTGCCGAAGACCGCGGCGAGCACCAGGGCCGGGATGACGATGAACAGGTCGGTGATGCGCATCAGCACGCCCTCGATCCAGCCGCGGTAGTAGCCGGCGATCGCGCCGATCGCGGTCCCGATGAAGGTCGAGACCAGACCCACGGTGAAGGCGACGATGAGCGAGCGCTGGGTGCCGCGCATGGTCAGCGAGAAGTAGTCCTTGCCCGCGTTGTCCTGGCCGAAGGGGTGCTCGCCCCAGACGAACGGCCATATCTGCAGGGTGGGGCGACCGCCGTTCTCGACCAGTCCGCCCTCCCAGAAGGGCTTCTTCCACCAGCCGGGGATGATCCCGTAGCCGATGGAGGTGAAGGCGAAGACGGTGACGAAGAGCAGCGCGAAGAGGGAGATCATCGCGCCGCGGTGTCGGAAGAAGCGCCGACGGACCAGCTGGCCCTGCGAGTAGGACTTCTGGGTGAGGTCGATCTGCTTCTCGACCGAGTAGCGGGTGCCCGGCAGCTCACCGTCCGTGCCCTCGGACACCTCGTCGGCGACGTCGGGGTCCTGGGGGGCCGCGGGGTCGTGCGGCATCGGCTCGGGCGAGAGTCCCTCGCGGCCGCTGCCCGGGACGGGCGGCTGGTCCTGCTCGGGCCGGTCGTCGCCGGGCGGGGTGGGCTTGTCGTTCATCGGAGGGTCCTCGCTGTGTGCGCCGCCGGGGCGGCCTGGGGACGGGCGGTCGGGGTCACGGTCACCGCCGGATGCGTGGGTCGAGGAAGGCGTAGGCGATGTCGGCGATCATGTTCATGAAGACCGCTGCCGTGCCGGCCACGACGTAGTAGGCCATGACCGGCCCCGGGTCGACGAAGTCCAGCCCCGTCTTGAACATGTCCCCCAGCCCCTTCCAGCCGAACACCGTCTCGGTGACGACCGCGCCGCCGAGCAGGTTGGCGAAGTCGAAGGCGACGATCGTGGTGATCGGGATGAGCGCGTTGCGCAGGGCGTGCTTGGAGTAGACCACCCGGTCCGACAGGCCCTTGGACCGCGCGGTACGGATGTAGTCCTGGTTGATCGTCTCCAGCATCGAGGAGCGGGTGTAGCGGCTGTAGCCGGCGATCGAGATCAGCGTCAGCACGATGGTCGGCAGGATCAGCTGCACGCCCCAGTTGTAGATGAAGATGTAGAAGTTGCCGTCCAGCTTGGCGTAGGGGATGCGGGCGTCGCCGATCGTGCTGATCGGGCGCGCGGCCACCTGCAGGAAGCTGCCCCAGTTGCGCAGCAGCTGGTCCATGAAGACCAGGAAGGCGAACGCCAGCGCCGTGCCGCTGCAGACGAACATGGCGATCTTCTTCTCGAAGCCGCCGAAGAACCAGCCGATCGCGGCGCCGACGGCGGCGGCGACGAGGGCGAGGAGCAGGATCGTGCCCCACCCGCTGGGGTTCTCCACCAGCGGAGCCGTGACGAAGTAGGCCACGACGCCGGCCGCCACCGTGCCCAGGCCGGAGTAGAGGATCCGCCTCTCGGACAGCCCGACGGTGAGCACCAGGAAGAAGGCCAGCGCGGCCAGCCCGCCCAGGACGATGATCGGCAGGCCCAGGGCCGGCTGGCGCCACCACTGCACCCGGTCGAAGACGGTGACCGCCCCGAAGACCACGGCGAAGGTGACCACGAAGGTGATGGCCTCGCGCTTCAGCCCGCCCCCGAGCACCGCCGCGACGACCAGCGCGAAGATCAGCGCGATCACCGCCATCGCCGTCGTGCTGAGCACCGGGTCGGCTATCCAGTTGTTGAACCGGTAGGCGCCGAACTCCTTGAGCAGCACCGCGGCCCAGAAGACCGGGAGGGAGAAGAAGAGGAAGGCGAGGAAGGTGATCGAGTAGTCGAAGCCGGAGTACTGCCGGATGGCGGAGAGCACGCCCAGCAGGATGCCGATCACGATGGCCAGGGCCACCGACAGGGAGACCAGGCGAAGGCTGGCACCGGCGGAGCTGAGGAGCAGGGAGTTGATGTTCGCGCCGTCCCGGCTGGTCCCCAGGTCGCACTGGAGCACCAGGCACTTGCCGGCGCCGGCCAGCCAGGTCAGGTAGCGCTGCCACCACGGCATGTCGAGGTGCATGAGCTCGATGCGCGCGGCAATGAGCTGGTCTCGATTCGTGGCACGGCTCTCGCGCAAATCGAAGAGCGGGTCGCCGGCGTTGATGGTCGCGAAGAACATCAGCGCCGAACCCAGGAGCAGGACCAGCGCGGAGATGCCGATCCGCCGGAGGATGAACTGGAGCACGGGAGAAGTACCTTCCTGCTGGAGCCACCGTCGTTGTGGCTCGGTGACCGAGGCAGACTAACCCGACTCGGACGGGTCCTGCCATGTCGGCCACGCGTGTCCCGGAGGAGGACGGTGGTCGTAGAGAGGGGCTGCACACAGCACGGGGCGGGAGGCCCGTTGGACCTCCCGCCCCGTGCTGGCTAGGTGTCGCGGTGGTTGCTCACCATGACCTGGCCGCGCAGCGGCCGTCGGTCACTGGGCGCGGACCCACTGCTCGGCGTTCCAGGAAACGCCGGTCTGGACCGCGGTGTGCCGGACGTTCTCGATCGAGGCGTCGTAGCCGACGACGCCCGGGTGGGCGAAGACCGGGATGCCGTAGAGGGTGTCCCACAGCAGCTTCTCGATGATCTTCGTCTGCTCCAGCTGGACCTCCGGGTCGAGCGAGGTGGACAGCGTCTTCCACGCCTCGTCGACCTCGTCGTTGGAGTAGCCGCCGAAGTTCTGCGTGCCGTCCGTGGAGTAGATCGGACGACCCGAGGCGATCTGGCCCGAGCCGGCCCAGGCGAACAGAGCGACCTCCCAGTCGCCGACCTCGAGCGGGCCGCCGGACTCGAAGAAGGTCGGGTCGCCGGCGTCGATGATGTTGAAGCCGGCCTCGTCGCACGAGGACTTGATCGTGGTGACCTCGTCGGTACGACGCTGGTTCGGGGCCGAGTAGCCGATCCGGACGTCGACGGGGGTCTCCACTCCGGCCTCCTCGAGCTTGGCCTTGGCGCCCTCGATGTCGACCTCGTCGTAGCGGCCGTCGTAGGCGGCGCTGAGGACCTCGTTGTACTTCTCCGTCTGGAACGGGAAGACCTCGCGCAGGTTCATGACCTCAGCCTCGGGGTTGATCGGCTGGATCAGGTTCTGCACGATCTGCTGGCGCGGGACGCACATCGCGAAGGCCTCGCGGGCGGCCAGGCCACCCTCGTCCTCGGAGAAGACGCTGCCCTCGGCGAAGTTGAAGTCCAGGTGCTCCCAGGTCATCTCGTTGCCGGTCTGCAGGGCCACGGTGTCGCCCATGTTCTTGATCTGGTCGACGGTGTCCACGGTGGCCTGCGGCTCGATGACGTTGATGTCGCCGTTCTGCAGGGCCTGGACGTGGGTCTCCGGCGCGGCGAACTTGAACACCAGGTTGCCGGTGGCCGGCGGGGTGCCCCAGAACTCCTCGTTCGGGACCAGGCCGAGGGAGAGGTCCTTCTCCCAGACGGCGCCCTCGAGGGTGTACGGGCCGCTGGACGGCACGATCGAGTCGTCCTCGATCTGGTAGTCGTTGAAGACCCAGCCGGTGTTCCAGAACTCCGAGACCTTGGCGACGGTCTCGGTGTCGCCGTCGAGGATCGCCTGGGCGAGCTCGCCGGGCTCCAGGCCGGACTGCTCGGCCGCCACGTGCGCCGGCAGGGCGCCGCTGACCATGATCTCCCAGTCCGGGTTGGGGTCGGCGTAGGTCAGGGTGAAGGTCTTGCCGTCCACCTCGGCCTCGGGGGTGTCCTGCACGTAGGTCGACATGTCGCTGACCGGGTCGAAGCCCAGCGCGTCGGCTCCGCCGAGGACCTCCGGGTTGGTCGAGGCCCAGCTCAGCAGGTAGTCGTTGGCGGTGATCGGGGTGCCGTCGGACCAGACCGCCTCGTCGGAGATGGTGTACTCGACGGTCAGCGGGTCGTCCGAGGTCTTCTCGTAGGTGCCGAACCACTCGTTCGGGTAGACGGTGCCGTCGGTGCCCCAGTACCAGAAGCCGCTGTTGACCTGAGCGTTCACGGTCGCGTTGTAGGTCGAGTTGGTGGCCGAGGTGTCGCCGTTGTAGGCGTTGTACTGCTCGGAGCCGGTCGAGAAGGAGATCGTGTCGTCGTTGGTGACGACGTCGCCCAGGTCGACCTTGGCGGTGGAGGTCTCCTCGCCGGCGCCCTCGGTGGACTCACCGTCGTCGGTGGCCGTCTCGTTGTCGGTGCCGCCGGTCTCGCCCTGGCCGGCGGTGGTGGTGTCGTCCGGGGTGCTGGTGTCGGACGTGCAGCCGGCCAGAGCCAGTGCGCCGGCCGCCACGACGGCCATGGTCGCGCGCCTGATCTTCAATGTTCCTCCTAGTGAGAAGCCCGGACCGTGGTCGCGATCCACGTTGGTCGCGCCCTGGATCGGCGCCGAGCCGGGGGGGGTTGCCAGTAGAACATAGGCACGACCGGACCCCCATTGCCACATCCGTGCCCACATGGTGACCCGATCGTTACGTATTTGAGACTTAGCCCCGACGCCTCCGGGAGCCTCCACGGCGGGGCTGCACGGGCTCACAGACTCGCCCCGCCCTCGGCGTCCAGCACCAGCCGGACCACGTCCTCGCTCTTGCGGGCGCTGCGCCCGGCCCGGACGGCCTGCACGTCGGCGGCGATGCCGCCCTCCTCGACCGGACCGGCCGGTCCCGGTCCCGGTCCGGCCTCCCGCACGACCACCACCGCCTCGCCGCCGGCGTCCGCGACCGGTTCGCCCAGGGCCGTGTGCCCCGCCGCCACGAGCGCCTCCACGACCTCACGGGTCCCGCGCACCGGTCCGCTCACCACCAGGTGCCGGCGGACCGGGGGAAGGCCGAGCGCGGCGCGGTCCGCCAGCTCCGTCGAGGCGAGACGCACGGGGTCCCAGCGCACGAGCGCCTCGACGGCGGGGATCCCGCCGTGGGGCGGCACGCCGCAGAGCACGACGCGGGGCCGGTCCCCCGGGGCCGCCTGCCTCGTCGACGCCGCCGCCGCGGTCCACCGGCGCAGCGTCTCGACGCCGGCGTCCAGCGCCGGACGGTCCAGCAGCCGCCACCCGTCGAGGAGCACCACCGCCCCGTAACCTCCCGGCGCCCACGGCTCGGCGCCGGGCGTCGCCACGACGAGGGCGGGTCCGTCCCCGACCTCGGGCACGACGCGGTCGCCGCCCGAGCTGATGACGCGGACCGAGGGGAAGGCCCGCCCGAGCTCCTCCGCGGTCCGCTGCTCGCCGACCCCCGAGGCGCGCAGCCTCGGCGAGCCGCAGCTGCTGCAGGTCTGC
>QEUR01000128.1 GCA_003577095.1 Acidobacteriota bacterium | reverse complement strand
CGGGTCGGTGTGGGTCAGGGCTCAGGAGGTGCAACGGTCGCGGGCGCCCAGGTATGCCGCGCGCCCGCCGGTCGTGGTCATCCGTCCAGGATCTCGGCCACGTAGCGGGCGACGGCGCGCACCGCCGCCATCGCCTGCGGGTAGTCCATGCGGGTCGGCCCCACGACCCCGAGCTGGCCGGCCACGCCATACCTGCTCGTCACCACGGAGGTGGTCTGGAGGGGCACGTAGGAGTTCTCGGCGCCGATGCTCACCGCGACCTGCTCACCGTCGGCGTCCGTGGTCAGGGCCCCCATCAGGCGCAGCAGCACCACGTGCTCCTCGAGGGCGTCCAGGACCGAGGACAGGGAGGTCGGGAAGTCGCTGCCGACCCGGGCCAGGTTGGCGGTGCCGGAGAGGACCACGCGCTCCTCGGCCTCCTCCTGCAGCGCCTCGCCGAGCGCGGCGGCGAGCGCCTCGGCGACCGGACGGTCGCGCGGCTCGACGGCGTCCACGACGGCGGCCATCCGGGCCGGTGCCGCGGTCAGCGCGAGGCCGGCGACCTCGGAGTTGACCCGCGAGCGCAGCTCGGAGACGAGCGCCTCGGCGTCGGTCAGGTCGCGCCCGACGTCGACGATCCGCTGCTCCACGCGGCCGGTGTTGACGATGAGCACGACCATCAGCCGGCTGCCGCCCACCGGGACCAGCTCGACGTGGCGCACGGTGGAGCGGGACAGGCTGGGGTACTGCATGACCGCCACCTGGTGGGTCAGGCTGGAGAGGAGGCGGGTGGTGCGGCCGACGACGTCGTCGAGGTCGACGGCTCCGTCGAGGAAGCGCTGGATGGCGGTGCGCTCGGCGCGGGTCAGCGGCTTGACCGTGGAGAGCCGGTCCACGAAGAGGCGGTAGCCGGCGTCCGTCGGGACCCGGCCCGCGCTCGTGTGCGGTGCGGTGATGAGGCCCTCGTCCTCCAGGGCCGCCATGTCGTTGCGGACCGTGGCCGCCGAGACGCCCAGCTGGTGACGCTCGAGGAGCGCCTTGGAGCCGACGGGCTCGGAGGTGCGCACGTAGTCCTGGACGATGGCGCGCAGCACCTCGAGACGACGGTCCTCGCTCATGCTCCGGTCACCTCCCCGGCTCGCTGGTGGACGGCCGCGCCGACACTCTCTCCTGGCACTCTGCAGCTCTGAGTGCCAAGTCTACGCGGCCGGTGCAAACCAGGCCCCGAGCGGCGACGGGCGTCCGCCTACGATGAGCCCATGACCGAGGTGCGCATCGAGACCGACAGCATGGGCCAGGTGGAGGTTCCCTCCGACCGCTACTGGGGGGCGCAGACGCAGCGCAGCATCCACAACTTCCCGATCGGCAGGGACACCTTCGTGTGGGGGCGGCCCGTCATCAAGGCGCTGGGCATCCTCAAGAAGGGCGCGGCGCAGGCCAACGCCGAGCTCGGAGAGCTGCCCCAGGACGTGGCCGACCTCGTGGTGCGCGCCGCCGACGAGGTCATCGCCGGGGACCTGGACGACCACTTCCCGCTCGTCGTCTTCCAGACCGGGTCGGGCACGCAGAGCAACATGAACAGCAACGAGGTCATCGCCAACCGGGCGATCGAGCTCGCCGGCGGCCAGCTGGGGAGCAAGACCCCGGTCCACCCCAACGACCACGTCAACCGCGGCCAGAGCAGCAACGACACCTTCCCCACCGCGATGCACATCGCCGTCCTGCTCGAGCTGCGCGACCGCCTGGAGGGCGACGTGCAGGTGCTGCGCGACACGCTCGCGGCCAAGGCCGAGGAGTTCGCCGGCATCGTCAAGGTGGGCCGCACCCACCTGCAGGACGCCACGCCGGTCACGCTCGGCCAGGAGGTCGGCGGCTGGGTCGCGCAGATCGACTACGCGATGGGCGAGGTGAGGCACGCCGCCGAGGGTCTGCACGAGCTGGCCATCGGCGGGACCGCGGTCGGCACCGGCCTCAACGCCCACCCGCGCTTCGGCGACCTGGCCGCGCGGAAGATGGGCGAGGAGGCCGGCCTGGAGCTGCGCTCGGCCGCCAACAAGTTCGCGGCCCTGTCCGCCCACGACGCCCTGGTCCAGACCTCCGCGGCGCTGCGCACCCTCGCCGGCGCGCTGATGAAGATGGCCAACGACGTGCGCTGGCTGGCCTCCGGGCCGCGCAACGGCATCGGCGAGCTGCTCATCCCGGAGAACGAGCCGGGCTCCAGCATCATGCCGGGCAAGGTGAACCCGACCCAGGCCGAGGCGCTGACCATGGTCACCACGCGGGTCTTCGGCAACGACGCCACCGTCGCCTTCGCCGGGACGCAGGGCAACTTCCAGCTCAACGTCTACAAGCCGGTCATGGTGCACGCCGTGCTGGAGAGCATCCGGCTCATCGCCGACGCCTCCCGGGCCTTCAACGACCACTGCGCGGTCGGCCTGGAGCCGAACACCGAGCGGATCGAGGCCAACCTGGCCAGCAACCTCATGCAGGTCACCGCGCTCAACCCGCACATCGGCTACGACAAGGCCGCGGCCATCGCCAAGAAGGCCCACAAGGAGGGCCTGACGCTGCGCGAGGCCGCGGTCGCCAGCGGTCACCTGACCGCCGAGCAGTTCGACGAGTGGGTCGTGCCCGTCGACATGACCCGCCCGCGCCAGGTCGACTGACTCCCGCCCGCGGCCGACGGCCAGCCGCACCGGCCCCGCGCGCCTCACCGGCCCCACCCGTCCTACGGCATACCCTCGACGGCTGTGATGGACCGTTACGGAACTGACGTGCTGAGCACCGACTGGCGCGCGCCCAGGCGCGGGCGAGCCGTGGAGGTCGAGGCGGAGGCGGGACTGGTCGTCGAGGACGTCGAGACCGGCTGGGTCGGCGCGGTGGTGCGCGTGGAGACGGCCGGCGGCATGCGGGTCGTCCACCTGGAGGACCGGCGCGGGCGGGTGAAGGGGTTCCCGGTGGGACCCGGCTTCCTCATCGACGGCCGGCCGGTCGTGCTCACCGCGCCGACGGCCGAGCGCCGGGCGCAGGTGCGGGCCGCCCAGCAGGCGGCCTCGCGGACGGCCAGCGGGTCCGTCCGGGTCACGGGGCAGGCCGCGCGCGTGGCCAGCGGGTCGCGGATCTGGGTCGAGGGCCGTCACGACGCCGAGCTGGTGGAGAAGGTCTGGGGGGACGACCTGCGCGTGGAGGGGGTCGTCGTGGAGATGCTCGACGGGGTCGACGACCTGGCCGGCGAGATCCGCCGGTTCGCCCCCACGGCGCAGCGCCGGCTCGGCGTGCTCGTGGACCACCTCGTCCCCGGGACCAAGGAGTCCCGCATCGTGGCCGAGGCGACGCGGGTCAGCCCGCACGTGCGGATCCTGGGTCACCCCTACGTCGACGTGTGGCAGTCGGTGAAGCCGTCGCGCCTCGGCCTGGAGGCCTGGCCGGTCATCGAGCGCGGCCGCTCGTGGAAGCACGGCATCCTCGCCGAGCTGGGCTGGCCGCACGACTCGCAGGCCGACGTGGCCCGCGGCTGGAAGAAGATCCTGGGCACCGTGCGTTCCTACAGCGACCTGGAACCTACGCTGCTGGCCAGCGTCGAAGAGCTGATCGACTTCGTGACCGTTCCGTGAGACCCCAGGAGGGGACCCCATGACCTACCAGCCCGACCGCGCCCACGGCGCCCCGACGCCGTCCGTCACCGGCGAGGAGCGCACGATGATGCTCATCGCCCACCTGTCCGCCCCGGCCTCGATGCTGCTCAGCGCCGGCTGGCTGCCCTTCCTCGGGCCGCTGCTGGTGTGGCTGTTCTACAAGGACAAGAGCCCGGCCGTGCGCGCCGCCTCCGCGGGCGCCTTCAACTTCAACATCTCCCTGACGATCGTCTCGGTCCTGACCTGGATCAGCGTGATCCTCACCCTCGGGATCGGCTTCCTGTGGGCGATCCCGATCTGGATCGTGCTCTTCGTCGTCATGCTCTGGGCGCACATCAGGGGTGCGATGCGGGCGTCGAACGGCGAGGTCTACGACTACCCGTTCCAGATCCGCATCCTCAGCTGAGGCGGGCCACACCGGCCCCACCTGCACCACCGCTCGGCGTGTCAAGCACGACACGCCGAGCGGCCGAAAAACTTTCGACGAACCCCTTGCGTCCACCCGGCAAAGCGGGTAGAAATCTCGGTACGCACTTCCGCAAGGGAGAGCGGGTCGCAAGACTTGTCGAGGATTCGAACGTCCGGCCCGGTGCTTCGGCACCGCGAGGACACCTCCGGTGACGCGGAGATCGAGCCTCCGGACACCTTGCGCACCGTCCGTCGCGTCCACCGACGGTCAGTGGCCCGCTGCCACACCTCGTCCTGGCACCAGGCCCTGCCCGCTCATACCCGGCAGGGTCTGTTGTCATGTCTACCGCGTGCGGGCGCCACGCAGCCGTCATGTTCGATGGCGTGTCGGGAAGAGTGCCCGCGCCGGGCTCCGGCTCAGGCCAGGAGCAACCGGTGGACCACGGTGTCGGCCAGCAGTCTACCGCGCCGGGTGAGCACCACCCGCCCGCCGACCGCGGCCCGGCCGTCCACGAGCCCGTCGGCGACGAGGCCGGCCACCTCGCGCCGGCCCGTCGCCCGCAGCCGGTCCACCGGCAGCCCGTCGGCCAGCCGTGACTCCAGCAGCACCGTCTCGTCGAAGCGCTGCTCCTCGTCCAGGACCTCCCGGGCGTGCGCGGGGCTCGCGCCGGAGGCCAGCCGGTCGGCGTAGGCGCGCGGGTGCTTGACGTTCCACCAGCGCACGCCGCCGACGTGGCTGTGCGCCCCCGGCCCGACGCCCCACCAGTCGCCCCCGCGCCAGTAGGCGACGTTGTGCCGGCACTCCAGGCCCGGCCCGCGCGACCAGTTGGAGATCTCGTACCAGCGGTAGCCCGCGGCGGCGAGCACCTCGTCGGCGAGCTCGTACTTGTCCGCCTCGTCGTCGTCGTCCGGGGCCGGCACCTCGCCGCGGCGGACCTGGGCCGCCAGGCGCGTGCCCTGCTCGACCACGAGCGCGTAGGCCGACACGTGGTCCGGCTCGAGCCCGACCACCGCCTCGAGGCTGCGCCGCCAGTCCTGCAGGCTCTCCCCCGGCGTGCCGTAGATGAGGTCGAGGCTGACCTGCATCCCGGCCGCCCGCACGGCGGCGACCGCCGCCTCGACGTTGGCGGGGTCGTGCGTGCGGTCCAGGGTCCGCAGCACGTGCGGCACCGCCGACTGCATCCCCAGGCTCACCCGGGTGAAGCCCCGCTCAGCCAGCCGCTCGGCCACCGCCGGCGTGACCGTGTCCGGGTTGGCCTCGGTCGTCACCTCGGCGTCCGGGGCCATCCCGAAGCGGTCGCGTATGTCGTGCACGAGGTCTCCCAGCACGTCCGGCGCGAGCATGGTCGGGGTGCCGCCGCCGAGGAAGACCGTCGAGACCGCCGGGGGCCGCGCGCCCGCGAGGATCCGCTGCGCCAGCGCGAGCTCCGCGTGCGCGGCTCTCGCGTAGTCCAGGGTCTGCCGCTCGCCCTCCCCCAGCTCGGGCAGCGTGTAGGTGTTGAAGTCGCAGTACCCGCACCGGACGCGGCAGAAGGGCACGTGGACGTAGACCGAGAAGGTGCGGGACGGCATACCCTCCAGCGCGGTGTCCGGCAGGCGGCCGTCGGCGGGCGCGGGGTCCCCGGGCGGGAAGGTGGACGGCATACCCCAAGTGTCCCACCCGGACCGGCGGTCTCCCCGCTCGCGGCCGTCGGGGCTCACGCTAGGGTCGGCAGGGTGCAGCAGCGGCTCCGCGAGTACATCGACCATCTCCGCGAGGAGGGGTACACCGTCCGGGACGACCAGGGGTCGGACCCGGACCTGATCACGCCCGACGGCAGCGCGGTGGACACCTGGCGCGAGGACTACCCCTACGCCGAGCGGATGACTCGCGACTACTACGAGGTCGAGAAGTGGCTGCTGCAGGTCGAGCTGCTGAAGTTCCAGTACTGGGCCAAGGACAACGGCAGCCGGCACGTGCTCGTCTTCGAGGGGCGGGACGCCGCCGGCAAGGGCGGCTCGATCAAGCGCTTCACCGAGCACCTCAACCCCCGCGGGGCGCGGGTCGTGGCCCTGAACAAGCCGACCGAGGTCGAGGCCGGGCAGTGGTACTTCCAGCGCTACGTGCAGAACCTGCCGACCAGCGGGGAGATGGTGCTCTTCGACCGCAGCTGGTACAACCGGGCCGGCGTGGAGCGGGTGATGGGCTTCTGCTCCAACCGTGAGTACGAGACCTTCATGCGGCACGCGCCGATCTTCGAGCAGATGCTCGTGGAGAGCGACATCACGATCACCAAGTTCTGGTTCTCGGTGACACGCACCGAGCAGCGCACGCGCTTCGCGATCCGGCAGCTGGACCCCGTGCGGCAGTGGAAGCTCTCGCCGATGGACCTGGAGTCCCTGGACCGGTGGGAGGACTACACCGAGGCCAAGGAGGAGATGTTCCGGCGCACGGACACCGACTGGGCGCCGTGGATCACGATCAAGTCCAACGACAAGAAGCGGGCCCGGATCAACGCGATGCGCCACTTCCTGAGCCAGTTCGAGTACGACGGCAAGGACCACGACGTCGTGCTGCGGCCCGACCCGCGCCTGGTGAAGCGGGCCCGGGACACCGTCGGCGACTGACCGGGCGCGCGGGGACGGGCCGGACCGGCGCGAGTGCACCGCTTCCGTCGGCCGCGGGCTCCGGGAGCCGTCCGGACCGGTGCGAGTGCACCGGTTGCACCGGTTGCGGTCAGGTCCGCTCGGGGAAGTAGCGACGCCACTCCTGCAGCGGCCTGCCCACGGCGATGCCGCGCTGCCGGAAGCTCCGACGCAGCCGCTCGACCGTGGCGCCGGGCGTGGTGTACACGTCCTTGCTCACCAGCGTCACGATGCGCCACTCCTCGTCCTCGAACTCCTCCCGCCGGCCGATGTCGGCCTCCCACTGCTCCTGGCGCTCGACGTGGTGCCGGCCGTCGTACTCGACCGCCAGCCTGGTGGAGCGGTCCGCGGCGTCGAGCCGGCGGACCAGGTTGCCGTCGTCGTCGAAGAACCGGACGTCCGTCTCCAGCTCCGGCAGGCCGCTGAGCACCCGGAGCATCCGGCAGCGCGTCTCCATGGGCGAGTCCACGTCCGCCCGGACCAGGCCGGCCGCCCTGCGCGCGAGTCGAGAGCCCCGCCCCTCGGCCGCTGCCGCGGCGCGGACCAGCTGCTCCGGCGTCGTCCGGTCCCTGCGCACGAGGCTGTCGCCCAGGACCACGAGGTCGAGCAGGTTGAGCCGTGCCGCGAGGTCGAGGAAGGTGTCCCGGGCCGAGGTGACCCGGAGCCCCCGGAAGACCACGGGCGACCGGGAGGACGCGTGCACGAGCAGGTCGCCCCGGTGTGCTCGCGGCGCACCCCTGGGCACGCTGACGTGCAGCTTCTCCGAGTGCGGCACCACCGCCCGGTAGAGACGCGCCGCGGTGTGGTGGGAGACGAAGGCCGACCGGTGCGAGGCCAGCAGGGCAGCACGGGCCTCCACGTAGCCGTCGACCTTCGTGCCGTGCCCGACGTAGACGCCGCGGAGCAGCTGGCGATACTTCCCGGAGCCGAGGGCGTGCTGCGTGATGCCCGCCGCGAGGGCCTCCCTGCGGCGGAACGGCATGGTGGTGTCGAGGCTCACGTGCCCACCCTGCCCGCGAGCGGCACCGCGCCGCAGGAGTTGTCCACAGCCGGCCGGGACCGGTGCGGGTGCACCGCTTCCGTCGGCCGCAGGCGCCGGGAGCCGTCCCGACCGGCGCGAGTGCACCGCTTCCGTCGGCCTCGGGCTCCGGGAGCCACCCGGACCGGTGCCAGTGCACCGGTTGCACCGGCGCAGGCGGCGACCGGGAGGACTGGTCAGGCCCTGACGTAGGCCAGGTCGGTGATCGAGCGCCCCTCGGCGAGGCCGCGGCGCTCGAAGCGGGTCACCGGCCGCAGCGGGGCGCGGTCGGTGGAGACCAGGCGCAGGCCCTCGTGGGCGTCGAGCACCTCGCGCATGGAGTGCGCGTAGTCGTCCCAGTCGGTGGCCAGGCGCCAGGTACCGCCCGGCTCGAGCAGCCGCAGCACCGTGTCGGCGAAGCCCGGGCTGACGATGCGGCGCTTGTGGTGCTTGGACTTGGGCCAGGGGTCCGGGAAGAAGGTCCACAGCTCGTGCACCGAGCCCGCCGGCAGCAGCGTGCGAAGCGCCACCTCGGCGTCGATCTCGACGAAGCGGACGTTGGGCAGCGCCTCTCCCCCGGTCGCCGAGGACATCTTGGCCAGGGTGTGGCCGATGCCGGGGCGCCACACCTCGAGCGCCAGGAAGTCCCAGTCCGGCCGCTCCATCGCGCCGGCCACGAGCGCGTCGCCGGACCCGGAGCCGATCTCCACGACCAGCGGCGCGCGGCGGCCGAACACCTCGACGGGGTCCAGCTCGAAGGAGGGGTCGACCACGGTCGAGGTGTCGCCGTGCAGGCGCGGGACCTGGAGGACCGCCCTGTCGGCGAGCCGGTCCCAGGCGGCCTGGTGGGTGCGCGGCATCCGCCCGCCGCGGCGGGTGAAGGAGCGGGTGCGGCGCAGCGGGCGCGGACCGACGGCCGGGTTGCCGAGCGCGTAGTGGCCGCGCGGGACCTCGACGCCCTCGGGCCGGCCCTCCGCGGTCACCGGCGACCCTTCTCGGCCGCTCCTGCCCCGTCCTGGGAGAGCGCGGCGATGAAGGCCTCCTGCGGCACCTCGACGGAGCCGACCATCTTCATCCGCTTCTTGCCCTCCTTCTGCTTCTCCAGCAGCTTGCGCTTGCGACTGATGTCACCGCCGTAGCACTTGGCCAGCACGTCCTTGCGGATCGCGCGGATCGTCTCGCGGGCGATGACCCGGGAGCCGATCGCGGCCTGCACCGGCACCTCGAACTGCTGGCGCGGGATGAGCTCCTTGAGCTTGGTGGCCATCTGCACGCCGTAGGCGTAGGCCTTGTCCCTGTGCACGATCGCGCTGAACGCGTCGACGGTGTCGCCCTGGAGCAGGATGTCGACCTTGACCAGGTCGGCCTCCTGGTCCCCGTCGGGCTCGTAGTCCAGCGAGGCGTAGCCGCGCGTCCTGGACTTCAGCGCGTCGAAGAAGTCGAAGACGATCTCGGCCAGCGGCAGCGTGTAGCGCATCTCGACCCGCTCCGGCGAGAGGTAGTCCATGCCGCGCAGGGTGCCGCGCCGCGCCTGGCACAGCTCCATGATCGCGCCGATGAACTCGCTGGGCGCCAGGATCGTGGCCCGCACGACCGGCTCGGTGATCGAGGAGACCTTGCCGGTGGGGAACTCGCTGGGGTTGGTCACGTCCACGTGCGTGCCGTCCTCGAGCACGACGTCGTACTCCACGTTGGGCAGGGTGGAGATCAGCTCGAGGTCGAACTCTCGCTCGAGCCGCTCGCGGACGATCTCCAGGTGCAGCATGCCCAGGAAGCCGACGCGGAAGCCGAAGCCCAGCGCGGCGGAGGTCTCCGGCTCGTAGACGAGCGCGGCGTCGTTGAGCTTGAGCTTGTCGAGGGCGTCGCGCAGGATCGGGTAGTCCGAGCCGTCGATCGGGTAGAGCCCCGAGAAGACCATCGGCCGCGGCTCCTTGTAGCCGCCCAGCGCCGTCCCCGCGGGCCGCGACGCGCCGGTCACAGTGTCGCCGACCTTGGACTGGCGCACGTCCTTGACGCCGGTGATCAGGTAGCCCACCTCGCCCACGCCCAGGCCCTCGCTCGGCACGGGGTCGGGGCTGATCACCCCGATCTCGAGCAGCTCGTGCGTCGCCTTGGTCGACATCATGGAGATCCGCTCGCGCGGGCTGAGCGAGCCGTCCACGACCCGCACGTAGGTGACCACGCCGCGGTAGGTGTCGTAGACGGAGTCGAAGATCATCGCGCGCGCCGGGGCGTCGGCCTCGCCCACCGGCGCCGGGATCTGCACCACGATCTCGTCGAGGAGCTCCGGCACGCCGACGCCGGTCTTGCCCGAGACCCTCAGCACGTCCGCCGGGTCGCAGCCGATCAGCCCGGCGAGCTCCTCGGCATACTTCTCCGGCTGCGCCGAGGGCAGGTCGATCTTGTTGAGCACCGGGATGATCGTCAGGTCGTTCTCCATCGCCAGGTAGAGGTTGGCGAGGGTCTGCGCCTCGATCCCCTGCGCGGCGTCCACGAGCAGCACCGCGCCCTCGCAGGCCGCCAGGCTGCGGCTCACCTCGTAGGTGAAGTCCACGTGCCCGGGCGTGTCGATCATGTTCAGCACGTACGTACTCAGACGGCTCGGAGTCGGCTGCGCCGACGCGTCCTCCCCGTTCCGTGGAGCAAGCGCCTCCGGCGCGCTCCACGGCATCCGCACGGCCTGGCTCTTGATCGTGATCCCGCGCTCGCGCTCGATGTCCATCCGGTCCAGGTACTGGTCGCGCATGAGGCGCTGCTCGACGACACCGGTCTCCTGCAGCATCCGGTCGGCCAGCGTCGACTTGCCGTGGTCGATGTGGGCGATGATGCAGAAGTTGCGGATGCGCTCCGGCGGCGTCGTCGCCGGCTGGGGCACCGTGCTGGGCGGGGCAAGGGGTGACACGCTCGGTCTCGACCTCGGGGCTCTCGGGATGGTGGGGTATGTGGTGCTGGGCAGCCTCCCCAGTGTCCCACGGACCAGGCCGGGGTCGCCCCCTGCTGCTACTCCCCCTCGGCGGCGCCCGCAGGAGGATCGTCGAAGCGGACGAACGCCCGCAGCCGACCGTCGCCCTCGTCCCGGATCTCGGTGAAGCCCAGGGACTCGTAGAACTTGCGCTGCCGGGGCTCGTCGTCGGTCAGGAGGACCTTCTGCCGGCAGTCGGCGTAGGGCTCCAGCGCCGCCTGGACCAGCTGGCGCCCGACGCCCTCGCGCTGCAGCTCGGGCCGCACGAGCACGTCCTGCAGGTAGGCGATCGTCGCCCCGTCGGAGATCACCCGCGCCAGGCCCAGGAGCTGGTCGCCGTAGCGCGCGCTCACCACCCGGGAGGACCCGACCAGAGCCGCCTCGAGCAGGTCGGGGTCGGAGGTGTATGCCGTCCAGCCGACCGCGTCGTAGAGCTCGACGAGCTCCTCGCGCCCGGGTCGGTCGTCGGCGCTGATGACGATCTCGTGCGCTCCCACGACCTCAGCCTAGCCCGCGCCCCTCCACCGGCAACCGCCGCCCGATCCTGGACCGCGGAGCCTGGACCGGCTAGGCTGAGTTTCATCTAACGGATCATTCGTTCCACTTCGTGGAATCTATCTCCTTGGAGGGCCCATGACCGACACCACGACCGTCCCCACGCCCGCGCTCGACCTGCCCGAGGGCGTCGAGGTGACCGGCCAGCTGCGCCCCGGCTACGAGGAGATCCTCAGCCGCCCCGCCCTGGAGCTGGTCGCCAGGCTGCACCGCGAGCTCGAGCCGCGCCGCCAGGAGCGCCTCGCCGCCCGCAGGGAGGTCGTGCAGGCCGTCGCCGACGGGCAGGACCTCGACTTCCTCCCCGAGACCGCCCACGTGCGCGAGGACCCGTCCTGGCGGGTGGCCGACCACGCTCCCGGCCTGGTCGACCGTCGCGTGGAGATGACCGGTCCGACCGACCGCAAGATGACGATCAACGCGATGAACTCCGGCGCCAGGGTGTGGCTGGCCGACCAGGAGGACGCCAACACCCCGTTGTGGGAGAACGTCGTGGAGGGCCCGCGCAACCTGCGCGACGCGGTGCTCGGGACGATCAGCTTCACCTCCCCCGAGGGCAAGGACTACGCGCTGTCCACGACCGACCAGTCGCAGCTGCCGACGATCGTCATGCGCCCGCGCGGCTGGCACCTGGACGAGAAGCACATCCTCGTCGACGGGCAGCGCACGTCCGGCTCGCTGGTCGACTTCGCGCTCTACCTGGCGGCGTGCGCACGGCCTCAGCTCGACGCCGGCAAGGGCCCCTACTTCTACCTGGCCAAGATGGAGCACCACCTCGAGGCCAGGCTGTGGAACGACGCCTTCGTGATCGGCCAGGACGCGCTCGGGATCCCCCGCGGCACGATCCGGGCGACCTGCCTCATCGAGACCCTGCCGGCCGCCTTCCAGATGGAGGAGATCCTGCACGAGCTGCGCGAGCACTCGGCCGGGCTCAACGCCGGCCGCTGGGACTACCTGTTCAGCATCATCAAGACCTACCGCACGCGCGGCGCGGACTACGTCCTGCCCGACCGCAACGCGGTCACCATGACCGCGCCGATGATGCGCGCCTACACCGAGCTGCTGGTCCGCACCTGCCACAAGCGCGGGGCGCACGCGATCGGCGGCATGGCTGCCTTCATCCCGTCCAGGGACGAGGAGGTCAACAGGGTCGCCTTCGACAAGGTGCGCGGCGACAAGCAGCGCGAGGCCGGCGACGGCTTCGACGGCTCCTGGGTCGCGCACCCGGGCATGGTGGCCACCTGCCGCGAGGTCTTCGACGAGGTCCTCGGCGAGCGCCCCAACCAGGTCGACAACCTGCGCGAGGACGTCAGCGTCACCGCCGCCGACCTGCTCGACGTCGCCTCCACCCCCGGCGAGGTCACCGAGGCGGGCCTGCGCGCCAACATCGACGTCGCGATCCAGTACCTCGCGGTCTGGCTGACCGGCCGCGGCGCCGTGGGCATCCACAACCTGATGGAGGACGCCGCCACCGCCGAGATCTCGCGCAGCCAGATCTGGCAGTGGATCCACAACGACGTCACCCTGGCCGACACCGGCGAGCGGGTGACCCGCGAGCTGGTCGAACGGCTCACCCAGGAGGTCCTGGCCGGCCTTCCCGGCGACCCGGAGGACTACCGCGACGCGACGGAGACCTTCCTGCAAGTCGCGGTCGCCGACGACTTCGCCGACTTCCTCACCGTGCCCGCCTACGAGCGGATGCCGTGAGCGTCTAGTGTCGTGCGCCGGAAATTCGCTTGATAAGTCGTAGACTGGGGCATGGCTCGATCTGGACGCCCGAAGGCGAAGCTGGTCCTGACCCAGGAGGAGC
>QEUR01000127.1 GCA_003577095.1 Acidobacteriota bacterium | reverse complement strand
CAGCCGCGCGGGCGCGGGATCGTGTCGACCCCCTGAGCCTCAGGGGTTACCCCACGTAGACCGAGTGCACCGCGTTGCCCACGTTGGCCAGGGCCAGGCTGCTCAGGCTGTAGGACCGCACGACGCGGGCGACCACGGCCTTGACGACCATCGGCAGCATCCCGACGGCGAAGATGGCGGTCGAGACGCTCCCGGCGAGGACGGTGGGACCGAGCACCACTCGACGGTATGGAGCGCACCACGCCGCGTGCGTCGGGCGCGATACCCATCCTGTGCCCGGCGGCATGGGTCGAACCCCCCATGCACGGAGCGGGCCACCGCATACCAGGGCGCGGTCAGGACGAGTGCTCCTCCGCCAGGACCCGCGTCGTGGGCACGGCCCCCGGCGGGCGCGCCGGTGCGGAGGCCCCGCGCCGCGCGGTGAGGAGCACGCCGCCGACGACGAGGACGCCCCCGCCGAGCTCGAGCAGCGCCGGCCGCTCGCCGAGCGCGACCCAGGCGGCGAGGATCCCGACGACCGGGACGAGCATCGAGAAGGGCGCGACGACCCCGGCCGGGTGCCGGGCCATGAGCCACACCCAGATGCCCGAGCCGACCACGGTGCCGAGCAGCACGGTGTAGGCGAGGCCGACCCAGGCCGGCACCGCGGCCGCGCTGAACGAGGTGGCCAGCGACTCCACGATCGTGACAGGCCCCTCGACGGCGAGCGAGAGCGCGAGCATGGGCAGGGGCGGGACCACCGACATCCACAGCGTCAGGTGAAGTGGTTCTGGCGGTGCGGCGAGCCGGCTGGCGAGGTTGCCGAGGGCCCAGCCGAGGGCACCGAGGACCACGAGCAGGAAGGGGATCCACGAGGTCGCCTGCGCCCGGCTGAGCCCGACGACGGCGAGGCCGGCCACCGCGACACCGACCCCGACGAGGCGACCGGGCGTCAGCCGCTCGCGCAGCAGCAGCGCTCCGAGCAGGACGGTGAACGGCGCCGAGGCCTGGAGCACCAGCGAGGCCAGGCCGGCGGGGAAGCCGGCCGCCATGCCCAGGTAGAGCCCGAAGAACTGCACCGTGCCGAACCCCAGCCCGTAGCCGACCAGCCAGCGGGTCGGCACCGCCGGGCGCGGCACGAGCAGGATCGTCGGGACCGCCACCACGCCGAAGCGCAGCGCGACGAGGAAGAGCGGCGGGAAGTGCTCGAGCGAGGCGTGGATCGCCAGGAAGTTCAGGCCCCAGAGGGTCGCGACGACCACGGCGAGCAGCACGTGACGGGTGGGCATGGCTCCAGCGTGGAGCCTGCATCCCTGAAGGCCCAGCGAATGATCGTGAACCTACCCGTTAGCCTGGCTTCATGGATGTCCGACACCTCGAGCTGCTCCGCGAGCTGGCCGTGCGCGGGACGCTGGCCGCCGTCGCCGAGGCGACGTACCGCACGCCGTCCGCCGTCTCGCAGCAGCTGCGCACGGCCGAGCGCGAGCTGGGTGTGCCCCTGGTCGAGCACGTCGGCCGCGGGGTGCGGCTGACCGCCGAGGGCCAGCTGCTGGCCGACAGCGCGGACGAGGTGGGCCGGGTGCTCGCGGACGTCCGGGCCCGCCTCGACGCGGCCCGCGGCGAGCCGCGCGGCCGGGTCAGCATCGGCACGCTCCCCAGCGCCGGGACCGCCCTGCTGCCCGGGCTGATCGACCGGCTACGCGGCAGCGCGATCGAGCTCGACATCGACGACTTCGACCTGGCCGAGGCCCACTACGCCGCGCGCACCCTCGACGCGGACGTGGTCGTCGCCCACAGCCTCACCGGCGACCATCCCGCCGGGACCGGGGGCCTGGTGACCCGCCTGCTCGCGCGCGAGGCGATCGACGTCCTGCTGCCCGCCGACCACCCGCTGGCGCAGCGGGACCGGCTGCGCCCGGCCGACCTGCGCGGGACGCGGTGGGTCGGGGTGCCGAGGGGCTATCCCTTCGACTCGATCCTCGCCGCCGTCGAGCGGGCGCTGGACGAACCGCTGGAGCGCCGGGTCCGGGTGCGCGACAACCAGCTGGTCGCCGCCCTGGTTGGCGCAGGCGTGGGGCTGGCGCTGCTGCCCAGGTTCACCACGCGGCTGCCGCCGACGCTGGTGCTGCGCCCGCTGGACGGGGTGCGCTCGGTGCGCAGCGTCGTGGCGCTGAGCCGGCCCGACCGGCACGCCCGTCTGGCCGTCCGCACCGTCGTGGACCTGCTCGCCGAGGTCGGAAGGGAGCTCTCCGAGGCGGGCTGAGGCCGGAGGAGGGCACGGCATACCCACCCCTGCGTGCCTGTGGATGACGGGGCCGCCCGCCCGGCCGGAGCGGCTAGCGTCGTCCCCACACGAGGGCGGGAGCGCCGTTGAAGGTCACTGACCCGCAGGGCCGCACCTGGAGGGTGAGCAGACGGTGGGTGCCCTGGCGCCGCCGGACGCGGTTCCCCCGGGCACCGGGCCTGCCCGGGAGCTCGCTGGACGACGACGCGATCACGACGGCGATCGTCATCCTCTTCGCGCTGCCCACGCTGGTGATGACGGCCGTGGCGCTCGCCGAGGTCGCCCTGCTGCTCCTCCTGCTGCCCGTGCTCGCGCTGGGCCGGGTCGTCCTCGGACGCCACTGGATCGTCGAGGTCACCACCGAGCTGCGCCCCGTGTGGGAGGCCGAGGTCGGCACGTGGCCGCAGACCCGTCGGGCGATCGCCTCGATGGCCAGCGGGCTCGAGCAGGGGATCTACCCGTGGGACGAGCAGCGCGGCCGGCCGCTGGCCGACCTCGACCGCGCGGTCCGGGTGGGCCAGCACCGGCGGGAGGACGTCAGACCCGCTCCTCCGGGCGCCCCACGAAGGCCCGGTGCACCTGCTCCACCTCCGGGCCGAGGAAGCGGCGGGCCAGGAAGGTGAAGCCCTGCGGGTCGCCGGTGGTCAGCCACTGGTGCTCCGGCCGCTGGTCGGCGTCGGCGAGCAGCCCGCCGTCGGTGAGCACGCGGAACAGGTCGGCGGCCGTGGCGGCGGCCGAGCTGACGAGCGTGACCTCCTCGCCGAGGACGTACTGCAGCGCCGAGGTCAGCAGGGGGTAGTGCGTGCAGCCCAGGATGAGGGTGTCGATCCGCTGCTCCTGCAGCGGCGCCAGGTAGCCGCGGGCGGTCTCGATGACCTCCGGGCCGCTGGTGACGCCGGCCTCGACCAGCTCGACGAAGCGCGGGCACGGCTGGGACCAGACCTGGACGCCAGGCGGGGCGGCGACGAAGCTGTCGATGTAGGCCCGTGACTGGTGGGTGGCCTGGGTCGAGATGACGCCGATCCGGCCCGAGCGGGTGACGGCCGCGGCCCGGCGCACGGCGGGGCGGATGACCTCGACGACGGGCACGTCGTACCGCTCGCGCGCGTCGGCGAGGACGGCGGCCGAGGCGCTGTTGCAGGCGATCACGAGGGCCTTGACGCCGTGGTCGACGAGCCGGTCGAGGCACTCGAGGGCGTAGCTGCGCACCTGCGCGATGGGGCGGGGTCCGTAGGGCGTGCGCGCGGTGTCGCCCAGGTAGAGCACCGACTCCTGCGGGAGCTGGTCGAGGATCTCGCGGGCCACGGTGAGCCCGCCGAGCCCGGAGTCGAAGACCCCGATCGGGGAGCCGGTCATGCCCGCGGGTCAGTCCCGCTCGCGGTCGGTGGCCGAGACGAACGGGTTGCTCATCGCCCCGATCCCCTCGACCTCGACCTCGCAGCGCTGGCCGGCGGTGATCGGCCCTACGCCCGCAGGAGTGCCGGTCAGGATCACGTCGCCGGGCAGGAGGGTGAAGGCCGCCGAGGCGTGGGCGACGATCTCGGCCACGCCGAAGGCCATGTCCGCGGTCGTCCCGTCCTGGCGGGTCTCGCCGTCCACGCGGGCGACGACGCGCAGGTCGGAGACGTCCAGGTCCGTCTCGATCCACGGCCCGAGCGGGGTGAAGGTGTCCATCCCCTTGGCGCGGGCCCACTGGCCGTCGCTGCGCTGCAGGTCGCGCGCGGTGACGTCGTTGGCGACGGTGTAGCCGAAGATCACGCTGGAAGCGTCCTCGGCCGCGACGTCCTTGGCCACCCGGCCGACGACCACCGCCAGCTCGGCCTCGTAGGAGATCTCGGTGGCGAAGGGCGGGATCACCACCGGGTCGTCCGGCCCGCACACCGAGGTGTTGGGGATGAAGAACATCATCGGCTCGGCGGGCAGCTCGGTGCCCATCTCGCGGGCGTGGTCGGCGTAGTTGCGCCCGACCGCCACCACCTTGCTCCGGGGGATCACCGGCGCGAGCAGGCGGACCTCGTCAACGAGGAAGGTCTCGCCGGTCAGCTCGATGCGGGTGTAGAGCGGGTCGCCGGTGATCTCGGCGATCTTCTCCCCGGCCCCGTCGACCAGTCCGAAGCGTGGGTCGTCCCCGGTGGTGAATCGGCACATGCGCATGGGGCAAGGGTATGCCGTGCGCCCGCCGCCCCTGCGCGCCACTCACGCCGCGCTGTCGCCGGCGCTCCCCGGGCCGTAGACCTGCTCCCACCGCTCGCGCAGCGACATCGACAGCTCCTGCCACGGCGGGTTGGGGTCGCTGCGCCCGGCGAAGGACCGGCCGCTGTTGCGCCACTGGTCGACCAGGGTGCTGGTGGTCAGGCCCAGGTCGAGCGGCTCGCCCTCCCAGCCGCCGGCGAGCGTGCGCGGCGTCACGGTGCGGTCGGCCAGGATCGTGTCGGCCCGGCCGAAGAGCGGCGGTGCCGGGTCGAGCACCTCGCCGGTGACGGGGTCGCTGAACCGGAAGCGCTGGCCGCCCAGCGCCTCGACGACGAGCCGGCCGAGGTGGACCGCGCGGTGGCAGGCGCTGCACAGCAGCACCGCGTTGTCCAGGTCGGTCCGGCCGCCGCGCGACCAGTAGACGACGTGGTGCGCGTGCAGGAACCTGGCCCGCCCGCAGCCGGGCGTCTGGCAGCAGCGGTCCCGCAGCCGCAGCGCCCTGAGCTGGGCCGCGGAGAACGCGCGCCGCCGCCGGCCGAAGCGGAGCACCGCGCCCCTCGCGTCGCGCAGCACGCACCGGCTGTCGGCGCCGCACCGCACCTCCCCGGCCGTGCCGTCGTCCAGGACCGGCCCGTCGTCGGCGGACACCGCGGACTGCTCCGCGGAGCACCCCTGACCACCCGTCCGCTGCTGCTGGTGGATGTAGATGAGCTCTGCCGCGGGGGCCAGCGCCGGCGCCTCCTGCACGCTCAGCCCGACCTCGGCGAGCGCGAACAGCGCGGGACCGGCCTGCTGCGGCGGCGGGGCGGTACGGTCGACCGGCTCGGCGGGCGGCTGGTCGGGTGCTGCGGCCTCGTCCTCGCCCTCGTGCTCGGTGGTGCGGACGCGCTCCAGCTCGGCGCGGGTCAGGGCCGCCAGCAGCCGGCGGCCGTCCGCCGGTCCGAACCGTCCCCACACCACCAGGTCGCCGCTGTCCTCGTCCCACCGCCACTGCAGCTCCTGCGGCGGCGGGTCGGTGGGCAGCGGCGGCTCCCCCGGCTTGGGCTCGGGCGCCTCGTGGCGCCGCTCGTCCTTGCGCTCCTCCCCGGCCAGCTTCCGAAGTCCCGCCACCAGCCGCTCGACGTGGGCGGCCGGGGCGTTCCGGGCGATGTCCACCAGCTCCGGCTCGGTCTCCCCCGTGGCCACGCGGCAGATCGCGCGCACCTTGGAGTAGGACAGCTCGCCCCTGGCGAACGCCGCGGCCGTCCGCGGCAGCTGCCGGAGGGACCGGGCGACCCGCACGTGGTCGCGGGCGGTGCGCAGGCTCATCCCCGCGCGCCACGACAGCCAGTGCGCCAGGCTGCGGATCCCGGGACCGCCCCATCCCCCGTGCTCGTCGAACTCCCCCAGCAGCGCCAGGAACCGGGCCGTCGCCGCCGCGATCTGCCCCGCCAGCTCGGCGATCTCGTCGCCCAACGCGTCGAGCTCGTCCGCGGTCGGCCGGCGCGGCGGCCCTCCCTCCTCCGGGCCGTCCGCGTCCCCGGTCATCGTGTCGTCGTCGCCCAGCATCGGCTCCCCACCTCCCCGTGGCCGGGGCCGTCCCGACCTCGTGCCGCCCACGCTAGGGCCGGCCCCCGACAGACCCGCGACGAAGCCAGCACGTGCGGCCCGGGGGGTGCTCCGCGGAGCACCCCTCGCACCGCGGACGCCTACCCTTGGACGCCGTGGAGGTCCTCGAGGAGCAGGTATGGCGTGCGCGCGCCGCCGCGCACGCGTCCGCCGTCGAGCGGCTCTCCGCCGACCGCCTCGCCCGCCGGGTCGAGGGCCGCAGGCACCCCGTAGACGACTTCCTCTGGGAGTACTACCGGTTCCGTCCGGCCCAGCTCGCCCGCTGGCACCCGGGACCCGGCGTCGCGCTCGCGGGCGCCGACCCCGAGCGCGCGGGCTGGCGGTTCTACGCGACGGGCGGCGGCACCGCATACCTCGACGCCGGGCGGTTCCTCGACGAGCGCGGCGGGACCGTGTCCTTCGTCCGCGACCTGCTCTCGGCGACGCTGTCGCGGCCCGGACGCTTCGGCTGCTTCGGGCTGCACGAGTGGGCGATGGTCTACCGGGCCGGCGACGACGAGCTGCGGCACCAGGGCTGGCCGCTGCGGCTCGGCCGGGCGGGCACCGACGCGGTCGTCGAGTCGCACACCCTCGCGTGCTCGCACTTCGACGCCTTCCGCTTCTTCACGCCGGAGGCTGCTCCGCGGAACACCCTGTCGCCGACCCGTGAGCGACAGGCGGCCCTGGAGCAGCCCGGCTGCCTGCACGCCAGCATGGACCTGTACAAGTGGGCCTTCAAACTGGCGCCTGCCGTCCCGAGCGACCTCACGCTGCGCGCGTTCGAGCTCGCCCGGGACGTCCGCGAGCTGGACATGCGGGCGGCGCCCTACGACCTGCGCGAGCTCGGCTACCAGCCGGTGCGGATCGAGACGACCGAGGGCAAGGCCGAGTACGTCGCCGCCCAGCGGGCGTTCACGGCGCGGTCCAACGCGCTGCGCCGCGAGCTGCTGGACGCACTCGACGCCGTGGAGAGGGCCTCCTGACCACTTTCAGAGCGAAACGTCGCCTGGGTCCGTACGGCGCAGGCCGGCAACACCGTCGAAGTCGTCGTCCGTGCTCACGATGGTGTCGAAACCCGCCCGCAGTGCGGTCGCCGCATGAACGGCGTCCCGGCCCCGCACGGGACCCCGCTCCATCAGCCCGAGCGCCTCGTCGAGCACGTCCGCGTCGAACGGGTGCAGGACGCACAGCCGCGCGAGCTCGCGCCCCAGCGCGAGCGCGTCCGCGTCGCGGCGCCTCAGCCTGTGGGACACCAGCTCCTGGACCGTCTCGGTGCTCACGTGAAGGCGGGCACGACCGTCCCGGGCTGCCGCCAGCACCCGGATGCATGCGTCTCGACGAGGGTCGTCCCCACCGGCAGCCAGGGCGAGGACGGTCGTGTCCAGGAAGAGGTCGATCACCGCAGCTTCTCGTCCAGGTAGCCGGCGAGGTCCTCGTCGAGCGCGGCCCCGATGTCCTCCTCGCCAGGCTCGGCCCGCCGGGCCGGGTCGAGGACCAGCTCGAGGAACCGTCCCGCCGCGGCCGCCCGGTCCTGATCAGCCGCCGCGTCGGCGAAGTAGACGTCGATGGACTCCCTGATGACCGACGCCACGCTGCGATGGGTGCGCTCGGCCTCCTTGGAGACCAGTGCCCAGCGGTGGGCGTCCAGCAGCAGTTGCAGGCGCTTCTCCAGGACTGCCATGCACATACATTAACATGTGCATGTCGCCTGGCTCCTCGCGGCTCAGACCAGCTGGTACAGCCAGCCGTGCCGGTCCTCGGCGCGGCCGTACTGGATGTCGAGGAGCTCCTCGCGCAGGGACATCGTGACCTCGTGCCGGTCCGGCATCGTGACCTCGCCGCCCTTCCAGGCCAGGCGCCCGACCGGGGTGATGACGGCCGCGGTCCCGCAGGCGAAGACCTCGCTGATCTCACCGCTGGCCACGCCGTCGCGCCACTCGTCGATCGTGAAGCGGCGCTCCTCGACCTGCATGCCGCGCTCGCGGGCCAGCTCCAGCAGCGAGGAGCGGGTGACGCCCGGCAGGATCGTGCCGGTCAGCTCGGGGGTGACGAGCCGCCCGTCGGCGTAGACGAAGAACAGGTTCATCCCGCCCAGCTCCTCGACGTAGCGGTGCTCAAGGGCGTCGAGGAAGACCACCTGATCGCAGCCGTTCTCGATGCCCTCGGCCTGCGAGGCCAGCGAGGCGGCGTAGTTGCCTCCGCACTTGGCCTCGCCGGTCCCGCCCGGCGCGGCGCGCGCGTAGAGCTCGCTGACCCACAGGCTGACCGGCTTCAGGCCGCCGGTGAAGTAGGCGCCCGCCGGGGAGCAGATGACGGAGAAGAGCACCTCGTTGCTCGGGCGCACCCCCAGCCCGTGCTCGGTGGCGATCATGAACGGCCGCAGGTAGAGCGAGGTCTCCCCCGACTCGGCGGAGGGCACCCACGCCTGGTCGATCGTGACGACCTCCCTGATCGCGTCGAGGAACATCGTCGGCGGCAGCTCGGGCAGCGCCAGCCGGCGCGCGGAGTTGTTGAGGCGCTCGGCGTTGCGCTCGGGGCGGAAGGTCCACACGGTCCCGTCGGCGTGCCGGTAGGCCTTCATCCCCTCGAAGATCTCCTGCCCGTAGTGGAAGACCGCCGCCGAGGGGTCGAGCTGCAGCGGGCCGTAGGGCACCACGCGCGCGTCGTGCCAGCCCTCCCCCTTGCTCCAGTCGATCATCGCCATGTGATCGGTGAAGTGCGCGCCGAAGCCGGGGTTCTCCAGGACGGCGGCGATCTGCTCGGGCGTGGCGCGACCGTCGTTCTCGGTCACGGCGAAGGACGTGGACGTCGGCGTCGTGGTCATGGGTCGAAGCGTAGT
>QEUR01000126.1 GCA_003577095.1 Acidobacteriota bacterium | reverse complement strand
ACGGAGATCATGCGGGTCGGGCTCTATGCCGCAGTGCTGATCGCTGGCACGTCAGGAGTCGCGGCGCAGCTGCTTCCCAAGCGTGGTCGCGTTCTGCGCAACGCGCTGACGGGGGCCGCAGCCATGATCACCGCCGCCGGGAGTCTGCTGACGGTCCCGCTTTACTGGGACGACCCTTCGCCCACTCGCTGGTGCCACAGCATTGCCGAGACCAACTACTGCGATCTTGTCGAGCACCGAGGTGAGGTGATGGTGTGGTCACCGTCAGTCGCCGAACTCGTGTCGATACTCCCGCCTGACGTTCGGCCACGTTCGGTGGAAGGCTCGGCGTTGAACGCTCTTGCTGAGAAGAACGGGGAGTCCAGGCAGGGCATCATGGTCGTGAGCGGCTATGCTGTGGGAACACGAGAGAACACCGCCTTCCAGAGCACCTATCCCGTCGCCGTGGAGTTGTCCGGTGTCTTGGCTTGCACCCAGCACGTCGATGCAGTCACGGGGGCTCCCCTTCCCGGGTATGGCGAGCCGTCCGCCGTCGCGGATGCGGTCCTTGCAAGGTTGATGTCCCGCGCCGGTTTGCCGGCGCCCGCGGTGGCCGACGAGGCGGGCGTGGGTGCTCTGGACGACCCTGCTTTCGAGGAGTGGTTCGCTCGGGAGCTCCCCGCACTGGCTCAGTGCCAAGCCGAAGAACCGGAAAGCCGTAATCGTGATTGAGTGGGGCCGTGGCCGCTATCTTCTTATCCTTCCTGGTGTCGTTGCGGCAAGCTTCCTGCTCTCTTTGGTCTCATGGTTCGTCCAGACAAGGCTCGCGGTGGCAGGAATAGAGGGAAGAGCGGTCCTTGGGTGGGAGTGGACGGCGCTGTGGCTGACCCCCTTCTCCCTTCTCGCCGTCGAACCACGACTGATCGACTTCGAGGGCGGCCGGAGGACGTGGCCTCACGATGCCGTCGGTGGCGCTGCGGCGGTCCTGGCGGTGCCCGCTGGACTGCTGGCGTCGTTCCTGGTCCTGCGGATGCAGGACGGGAACGGCCTCGCGCGCCACGAACAGTTTGGTTTCATTCTGGAATTCCGGGGACTCTATACGGGCGTCGCCACTACAATGGTTCTGTTGAACGCGGTGACGCTCGGATGCGTCTCGATGCTAGCCATCCGATTCTTGGGGTCGATCCTCGGCGTGCTGGCGGCGTGGGGCACGGGCCTGGCCATGCTCGTCGTCCAGGGCCTAGAAGGCTTTCGACCGTGGGTTCCGCTACAGGACGACCCCGCCAACTGGTCCATCGCTGGGGCGACCGTTTCGGCCTTCCTGGCCGCGACTGCGATCCGGACATGGGCGGTGCGTGGGAACCTGGCAAGGTGGCGCAACGTACGGCCAGCCGAGGGCCCCCCTCCTCAGGTGTGCGGCGAAGGCGACTCCAGATCGGCCGCCCAGCCGGAACATCCGTTCTAGCTCGACGACCCCACGTGCCGCAGGTAGGCCACCAGGCATCCGCCTGCCAGCGCCAGCCCCACGATCCCCGGGACCGCCCCGCCCGCCCCGGTGGCGAGCGCGACGAGGGCGCCGGCCGCACCCCATACCCCGACCGTGACCGCGGCGACCACGCCCGTGCGCAGCGCCCAGCGGCGCAGCACCGAGGCGGGCAGCGGTGCCTGGGCCGGCACCGAGGCCGCCAGCGCCGTGCCGACGTGCACGAGCATCAGCCCGAGCGCCGCCGGCAGCAGGGCCCAGTGCCACGGGCCGTCCACCCCGACCCACCAGGACGCCGCGGCGAAGACCACGAAGAGCGCCGGCGCGATCGTGTGCGGCTGCACGACGACGAGCAGCGAGAGCACCACCAGGCCGGTCCACGAGACCGCGCCGCCCCCGCCGGCCGCGACGAAGGACAGCGTGAAGAGCAGGGCGCCGACGAGGGCGGCACCCCGGACGAGGAGCTGGTCGCGGCTGGCAGAGCGCAGGTCGGTCCACAGGTCGGTCACGGAAGCCTCCCCGCCCCGCGGCGTCGCCCGAGCTGCCGCAGCACGGCGTCCAGGCTCCCCGGCCCCAGCCACGGCACGACCGGCACGCCCTGCGCCTGGACGGCACGGATCTCCCGGTCGCGCTCGAGCATCCTGATCCGCCACGCGGCCCGGGCGAGCGGGTCGCGCTCGGCGCTCTCCACGACCGTGCCCTCCTCGGGGTCGACGAGCGCGTCGACGACCACCACCGACAGGCCGCGTCGGGCCAGCATCGCGGCCTGCGTGACGGCGTCGGGGGAGACGAGGGCGGAGATCATCACCACGAGGGTGCCCGCGTCCACGCCGAGGTGGACGCGCCGCGGGTCGACCTGCTCGACGACGCCGGGCACCACCCTGCACAGCGTGTCCAGGATGCGCACGCCGTGCCGCTTGCCGGTTCCCTGCGGCACGGTCAGCGGGGTGCGCGCCGAGAGCACCCGCAGGCTCACCCGGTCGCCCTGCTGCAGGAAGTGCTCCGCGATCGCGCCGGCCGCCCGCACCGAGCGGTCCAGCGAGCTGGCCCTGCCCTTCACCCCGCCCGAGCGGCCCAGGTCGTAGTGCGCGTCGACGAGCAGCGCCACGTGGGTGTCCTGGTCGGCGTAGCTGGAGGTGACGTAGAGCTCGCCGTCGCCCCGCGTCGACCGCGGCCAGTGGATGCGCCGCAGCCGGTCGCCGACCTGGAAGGGCCGCAGCGTCGCGAACTCGGTGCCCTCGCCCGGCCGGGCCGAGCGGTGCGCGCCGACGAGGCCGCGCGGACGCGGCGCCGGCGCGGAGGAGTCGAAGACCGTCGGCTCGGGCAGCACCCGCAGCCCCAGCGGCTCGAGCCGCACCGGCCCCCACCGGTAGGAGCCCCACGCGCTGGCCGCCGCGACCTGCGCCGGTCCGATCCGCCGCACGCCCCAGCGGGTCACCCGCACGCCGACGAGGAGCCGCCGCTGCCCGCCCACGAGCGGCCCGTGCGCGTCCTCGACCGCGCTGGCGTGCAGGACCGGCAGGCCGTCCTCGTCGTCCACCCGGCCCTGCCGCTCGAGCGGTACGCCCTCCACGTACGGGGCCGGCGAGAGCGCGGTCGCCAGCAGGTCGGCGCCCCCGACCGGCTCGACGTCGACCAGGGCCAGCACCTGCTCGCCCTCGCGCACCTGCGCGTGCGACAGCGCGAGGCGGCGCGCCGGCACCTGCCGCGGCCGCGTCGCCACGCTCCAGGCGAGGACGACCGCCGCCGGTGCTGCGAGCACCAGCAGGTCGGGCCGGCGCCACAGCAGCGCGACCGGCACGGTGAGCACGACCAGCGCGACCGCACGCACGAGCGCCGGCGTGGGGCGCCACCGGTCGTCGAGTGAGCTGCTCATCTCGCTGCGGTATGCCGTCCGCCGCGCCTCAGGCGCCGGTCGCCGGGGTCGCCGCCGAGGCGCCGGTGCGCGCGCCGGGGACCGGCACCTGGCCCAGCGCGGCGTCCACGACGGCCGCCCCGCCGGTCTCGGACATCCACAGCTCGGGCTTGATCGAGATGCGGTGGTCGAGCACGGCGTGCGCGACCGCCTTGACGTCCTCGGGGGCGACGTAGTCGCGGCCCTGCACCACGGCATACGCCCTCGCGGTGAGCATGAGGGCGAGGGACCCGCGCGGGGAGGCGCCGACGAGGACCGCCCGGTGCCGGCGGGTGGCGGTGGCCAGCTCGACGCAGTAGCGGGAGATGTCGTCCTCGACCGGGACGGTCTCGACCGCGTCCTGCATCGCGGTCAGACCGGCCGCGTCGGTGACCGGCTCGAGGTGCTGGTCCTCGCTCTGCCGGGCGAGGCGGCGGCGCAGCACGTCCCACTCCTCCTCGGGGGAGGGGTAGCCGAAGGAGACCCGCATCAGGAAACGGTCGAGCTGGGCCTCGGGCAGGGGGTAGGTGCCCTCGTACTCGACCGGGTTGGCGGTGGCGAGGACGTGGAAGGGCTGGGGGAGGGCGAAGGTCTGGCCCTCAACGGTCACCTGGTGCTCCTGCATCGCCTCCAACAGCGCCGACTGGGTCTTCGGCGGCGTCCGGTTGATCTCGTCGGCCAGCAGCAGGCCGGTGAAGAGGGGGCCGGGACGGAAGGCGAACTCGGCGCGCTTCTGGTCGTAGACGAAGGACCCGGTCAGGTCCGAGGGCAGCAGATCTGGGGTGAACTGCGCGCGGGTGAAGTCCAGGCCCAGGGTCTGGGCGAAGGACCGGGCGGCGAGGGTCTTGCCCAGGCCGGGGAAGTCCTCGAGCAGGACGTGGCCCCGGGACAGGATCGTGGTGAGGACCAGCGTCAGCGCCTCCCGCTTGCCGACGACGGCCTGCTCGACGCGGTCGAGCACCTCGCCCGCGCGGTCCGCAACCTCCGCGACGGAGAGGGTCTGGGTGGTCTCGGTCATAGCTTCTCGATCCCTTCGATCGCGGTGCGCAGCGCGGTGCGGCTGCGCCGTCGGGTGTCCACCGGCGGGGTGCTCAGGTAGCGCCACAGGTGCTCGTCCACGGCGGCCCGGGCGCGCTCGGGCTCGGCGTCGAGGTCGATGCCGTGGTGGGCGCGCAGCCGCTCGGCGGCCAGCCCGCGCAGCACCGGGTAGATCTCGTCCGCGCGGTCGTCGCGCTCGACGGCGTCGCGCACGTCGCGGCGGAGGCGGACCAGGCGGTAGTCGAGGGCGTCCGGGGGTGCCGCCTCCTGGCGGGTGGTCGAGACCCAGTAGGCGCGCTCGGCCCGGCGGCCGGTCTGCGCGATCGCCCACGGCGCGAGCGAGACGACGAGGGCGCCCAGGAGGACGACGGCGACCGCCTCCGCCACGGAGTAGCGCAGCGAGCCGACGTAGAAGGCGAGGCCGCCGGCGACCAGCACGAGCGCGGCGAGCGGAAGGACGCCGCCGCGCGGGTCGCCGGGTCCGCGCGCCTGGCCCTGGAGGGGTATGCCGCGGCGGGGCTCGCGGCGTCCGCGGCCGCGGGGGATGATGCTCACCGCGCGCCCCCGTCCGCCCCCGTGGGGCCGGTGGCGTCCGCAGCGCCCGAGACCTGGGCCTCGGCGTGGCGGCGCAGGTCGACGTGGATGCGCTCGAGCGCGTCCACGGCGAGGGTGCGCTGCGCCTCGGTGACCGGGTGGCGGGAGAAGCGGGCCTCGCGGTAGGCCTCGGACAGGGTGATGATGGCGGCGGGGTCCACGTCCCAGCGGCCCAGCACGCGCTGGGTGAGCTCGGCGGCGGTCTCGGAGCGGTCCTGCTTCAGCCCGGAGCGGTGCACGGCGTCCTCGAGCGCGACCCAGCACGCGACGACCGCGTTGCGGGGGTCGCCCTCGGTGAGGGCGTGGTAGCGGACCTCGTCGCTGGTGGCGTCCAGCAGCGCGGTCAGCTCCTCCTCCTCGACCGCGGCGCGGCGCTCCATGCCCTCCACGCGCTGGCGCCCGAGCCACTTGGCCACGAGCGTGAGCGTGGCCACCAGCGCGACCAGCCACAGCAGCAGGGCGAGGTTGAACGACCACCGCGTCACGTCGCCGGCGCCCTCCTGCCCACCCTCCTGGGTGCTGCCCGGGTCGAGGATCGTGGGCAGCGAGGCCGACTCCTCGGCGCGCGGCGGACCCCACGTCCCCGTCGGGGAGCTCACCAGCGGGGTGCCGTTGCCGGCGCTCCACGCGAGCAGCAGCAGGAGCACCGTCGCGGTCACGACGGCGACGACGACCGTCGACCTGGTGCCCCTGCGCATGGGGCCAACCCTATGCGCCCGCGGGCTCCGTCACGAGCGCCACGTCGGCGACGGTGAGCGTCTCGCCCGGCCCGAAGGAGACCTCGCCGGTCACCTTGCCGGCCGCCCGCAGGTCGAGCAGCGCCGCACGGACCCGGCCCAGCTCGCGCTCGGGCCCGGTGATGGTGGCCGCGGAGATCTCGGTGCGCATCTTGACCTTGGCCTCGGACTTGGCCTTGCGCAGGCCGCTGAGCGCCTCGCCCACCGTGCCGAGCAGGCCGGCGTCGGCGCCGACGGTGGCCGCGGCCAGCTCCTCGACGACCGGCCAGGGCTGGGTGTGCACCGAGGAGCCCTCCTCGTGCCACCAGCTCCAGACCTCCTCGGCGGCGAAGGACAGCACCGGCGCGAGCAGCCGCAGCTGCACCGACAGCGCCAGGCGCAGGGCGGCCCGCGCGGACAGCGTCTGCGGCGTGGGGTCGGTGACCGGCCCGTGCTCGGAGAAGGGCCCGCCGTAGGCGCGCTCCTTGACCAGCTCGAGGTAGTCGTCGCAGAAGGACCAGAAGAAGGCCTCGGTGACGTCGAGCGCGGTCGAGTAGTCGAACGCCTCGTAGGAGGCGGTCGCCCGCTCGACCACGGTGGCCAGGCCGGCCAGCATCGCCCGGTCGATCGGCTCGGTGACCAGGCTGGCCGCGTCGGCCGGCCCGCCCTCGGAGCCGTCGCCGGCCGGCAGCTCGCCGAAGCTCAGCGCGAACTTGCTGGCGTTGAGCAGCTTGATCGCCAGCCGGCGGCCGACCTTGATCTGGCCCGGGTCGTCGATGGTGTCCACGCCCGGACGGGCGGCGGCGGCCCAGTAGCGGACCGCGTCGGTGCCGTGCTGCTCGAGCATGCCCATCGGCGTGGTGGCGTTGCCCTTGGACTTGGACATCTTCTTGCGGTCCGGGTCCAGGATCCAGCCGTTGATGTAGGCGTCGCTCCACGGCAGCGAGTCGTGCTCGAAGTGCGCGCGCACCACGGTGGCGAACAGCCAGGTGCGGATGATGTCGTGCCCCTGCGGCCGCATGTCGAAGGGGAAGATCTTGTCGAACAGCGCGCGGTCGTTGCCCAGCTCGCCGTCCGGCCGGCCCGCGACCGGCCAGCCGGCCGCGATCTGCGGGCTGAGCGAGGAGGTCGCCCAGGTGTCGAGGATGTCGGGGTCGCCGGTGAAGCCGCCGGGCTGGTCCCGCTGGTCCTCCGTGTAGCCCTCGGGGACGTCCGACATCGGGTCGACCGGCAGCCGGTCCTCGGACGGGACGAGCACGGTGTCGTAGTCGGTCTCGCCGTCGGCGTCCACGGCGTACCAGACCGGGACCTGGACGCCGAAGAAGCGCTGGCGGCTGACCAGCCAGTCGCCGTTGAGGCCCTCGACCCAGTTGCGGTAGCGGGCGCGCATGAACGGCGGGTGGAAGTCCAGCTCGTCGCCGCGGGCGAGCAGCTGGTCGCGGATCTCCTCGTCCTTGCCGCCGTTCCTGATGAACCACTGGCGGCTGGTGACGATCTCCAGCGGCTTGTCGCCCTTCTCGAAGAAGTTGGCCTTGCGCTGGGTCTTCGTCGGCTCGCCGTCCAGGTCGCCGGACTCGCGCAGCGCGGCGACGGTCGCCTCCCGCGCGGCGTGGGTGGTCCTCCCGGCGAGCTGCTCGGCATACAGGGCCTCGCCCGGACCGCCGGCCACCCACCCGGGGGTCTCGGACTGGAAGCGCCCGTTGCGGGTGATGACCGAGCGGGTGGGCAGGCTCAGCTCGCGCCACCACTGCACGTCGGTCATGTCGCCGAAGGTGCAGCACATGAGGATGCCCGAGCCCTTGTCCATCTCGGCCAGCGGGTGCGCCAGCACCGGCACCTCGACCCTGAAGAGGGGCGAGGTGACCGTGGTGCCGAACAGCTCGGCATACCGCTCGTCGTCGGGGTGGGCGATGAGCGCGACCACCGAGCAGATCAGCTCCGGGCGGGTCGTCTCGATGTGCACGGGCTCGGCCGGGCCGTCCGCAGCGACCGGGTGGAAGGCGACGCGGTGGTAGGCCCCCGGATAGTCGCGCGCCTCGAGCTCGGCCTGGGCGACCGCGGTCTGGAAGGTGATGTCCCACAGCCCCGGCGCCTCGGCCTGGTAGGCCTCACCCCGCGCGAGGTTGCGCAGGAAGGCCTGCTGGGCGACGGCGCGGGAGCGGTCGTCGATCGTGCGGTACTGGACGTTCCAGTCCAGGGCCAGCCCGAGCCGGCGGAAGGTGTCCTCGAAGGTCTTCTCGTCCAGCACCGTGAGCTCCTCGCAGAGCTCGATGAAGTTGGCCCGGCCGACCGGCTGCTGGTCGGCGGCCCGCGTGCTCTTCCCCTCGCCGCCGGTCTGCGGCGGGGTGAAGCCCGGGTCGTAGGGCAGCGTGGCGTCGCCGCGCACCCCGTAGTAGTTCTGGACGCGGCGCTCGGTCGGCAGGCCGTTGTCGTCCCAGCCGATCGGGTAGAAGACGTGCTTGCCCCTCATCCGGTGGTAGCGGGCGAGGCAGTCGGCCTGCGTGTAGCCGAAGACGTGGCCCAGGTGCAGGCTGCCCGACGCCGTGGGCGGCGGGGTGTCGACGGCGAAGATCTGGCTGCGGTCGGCGGCCAGCGCGGCGTCCCGGTCGAAGCGGTAGACGTCGCGGTCCTTCCATACCTGCGCCCACTTCTCCTCCAGGCCGTCGACGGACGGGCGCTCGGGCAGGGTCGCCGGGCGCGAGGGATCGAGTGAGCGTGCAGACGTCATACGGGGCATTGTCCCAGACGGGACGGGGTGCCCCGGCACGCCCGTCAGGCGATGCCCCGGCCGGGGTTCATGATCCCCAGCGGGTCGAAGAGCGCCTTGACCGCGCGCTGGCGGGCCACCTCGGCCTCGCCCAGCTCCTCGGCCAGCCACGGCACCTTCTGCTCGCCGACCCCGTGCTCGCCGGTGAGCGTGCCGCCGAGCGCCCACGCCGCCCGGACCACGTCGTCGAAGGCACGGCGCCCCGCCTCCACGCTCGCCGGGTCGGTGTCGTCGTAGAAGAAGCACGGGTGCAGGTTGCCGTCGCCGGCGTGCCCGCTGCAGGTGGCCTCCAGCCCGTGCCGGCCGGCGATCTCGTGGACCCGGGTGACGAGCTCGCCCAGCTGGTCGACCGGGACGCAGACGTCCTCGATGAAGCGCGGGCCCCTGGCGGCCAGCGCGGGGTTGAGCACCCGTCGCCCCTC
>QEUR01000125.1 GCA_003577095.1 Acidobacteriota bacterium | reverse complement strand
GCTGTACGACGCGGTCAACGTGCACTGCGACGTCCTCGTCGTGGGCGCCGGCCCCGCCGGGCTGGCGGCCGCCCGCGAGGCGGCCCGGACCGGCGCCCGCGTGATCCTCGCCGAGCGCGAGCCGGTGCTCGGCGGCAGCCTGCTCTCCCACCCGCAGGAGTCGGTCGACGGCCAGTCGGCCGCCGCCTGGGTCGCCTCCGCCGAGGAGGAGCTGCGCGCCGCCCCGGAGACGACCCTGCTGACCCGCACCACGGTCTTCGGCTCCTACGACAACAACTACCTGCTGGCGCTCGAGCGGCGCACCGACCACCTCGACCCCGCCACCGTCCCGGCCGGCGTCTCCCGCCAGCGGGTATGGCGCATCACCGCCGGCCGGGTGGTCCTGGCCACCGGCGCGACCGAGCGGCCGATGGTCCACGCCGGCAACGACGTCCCCGGTGTGATGCTCGCCTCGGCGGCCTCCACCTACCTCCACCGCTTCGGCGTGCTGGTCGGGCGGCAGGTCGTGGTCAGCACCACCAACGACAGCGCCTACACGACCGCGATCGAGCTGGCCGAGGCCGGCGCCGCCGTGACCGTCGTGGACGCGCGTCCGCAGGACGGCCCCGCCGCAGCGGCCGCGCGCGCCGCCGGCCTGGAGGTCCTCCTCGGGCACGCGGTCGTCCAGGTCGAGGGGACCGAGCACGTCGAGGGCGTGGTCGTCGCCGCGCTCGACGACGACGGCGAGCCGGCGGCGCAGACCCGCGCGCTGCCCGCCGACCTGCTGGCCGTCTCCGGAGGCTGGTCCCCGACCGTCCACCTGCACTCCCAGCGGAGGGGCGGCACCCGGTGGGACGCCGAGCTGTGCGGCTTCGTCGCGCTGCCGGACGTGCGCGGCCAGCTGCCGGTGGGCGCCCTGCGCGGCACCTACGACACGGCGCTGTGCGTCCGCGAGGGCGCCGACGCCGGTCGCTGGGCCACCTCGCTCGCCGAGGGCCACCCGGCCGACAGCGTCGGCGACGAGGCCCGTCACGCGGCCTGCGGTCCGGTCCGCGAGCTCTGGGCGGTGCCCGCACCGGACGGCTCGTGGGAGACGCACTTCGTCGACCTGCACCGTGACAACACGGTGGCCGACGTGGTCCGCTCGCTGGGGGCCGGCATGCGCAACATCGAGCACGTCAAGCGCTACACCGCGATCGGCACCGGCGCCGACCAGGGCCGGACCAGCAACGTCAACACCAGCGGCCTCGTCGCCCGCCTCCTGAGCGAGGACGGCGCCGAGGGCGTCCAGGGGCTCGGCCGGCCCACCGGCCCGGGCGACATCGGCACCACCACCTACCGCGCGCCATACACCCCGGTCGCCTTCGCCGCGCTGGCCGGGCGGCACCGCGGCGACTTCCTCGACGTCGCCCGCCGGACCGCGATCCACCCCTGGCACGTGGCGCACGGCGCCCTCTTCGAGGACGTCGGGCAGTGGAAGCGCCCCTGGTACTACCCGCAGGACGGCGAGGACCTGCACGCCGCCGTGGCGCGCGAGTGCCGGGCGGTGCGGGAGGACGTCGGCTTCATGGACGCCTCCACGCTGGGCAAGATCGAGATCCGCGGCACCGATGCGGCGGAGTTCATCAACCGCCTCTACACCAACGCCTTCCTGCAGCTTCCGGTCGGCAAGGGGCGCTACGGCGTCATGTGCAGCCCCGACGGGATGGTCTTCGACGACGGCGTCACCCTCCGGCTGGAGGAGGACCGCTTCTTCATGACCACCACAACGGGCGGCGCCGCCAAGGTGCTCGACTGGCTGGAGGAGTGGAGCCAGACCGAGTGGCCCGAGCTCGACGTCACCTGCACCTCGGTGACCGAGCAGTGGACCACCATCGCCGTCGCCGGCCCGCGGTCCCGCGACGTGGTCGCGAGGGTCGCGCCCGACCTGGACGTGTCCAAGGAGGGCTTCGGCTTCATGGAGCTGCGGCACACCACCCTCGCCAACGGGCTCGAGGCGCGCATCTGCCGCATCACCTTCTCCGGCGAGCTCGCCTTCGAGATCAACGTGCCCAGCTGGTACGGCCTGGCCACCTGGGAGCTGGTGGCCGAGGCCGGGGCCGACCTCGGGATCACGCCCTACGGCACGGAGACGATGCACGTCCTGCGCGCCGAGAAGGCCTACCCGATCGTCGGGCACGACACCGACGGCACGGTCACCCCGCAGGACCTCGGCATGGACTGGATCGTGTCGAAGAAGAAGAAGGACTTCGTCGGCAAGCGGTCCTACGAGCGCCTCTCGCACACCTCGGGGCCCCGCAAGCAGTGGGTCAGCCTGCACCCGGTCGACGGCACCACCTTCCTGCCGGAGGGTACGCAGGTCGTCGACGTGGGCACCCCGCTCACCCCGCAGGAAGGTCCCGTGCCGATGGTCGGCTGGGTCACCTCGAGCTACCACAGCCAGGCGCTCGGGCGGCCGTTCGCCCTGGCGCTGGTCAAGGGAGGGCACGACCGGATCGGCGAACGCGTCAGCGCCGTCGTGGGCGGCGCCCCCGTCGAGTGCGAGATCGCCGAGACCGTGGTCTACGACAAGGAAGGAGCGCGCCGCGATGGCTGAGACGACGTACCAGGAGGAGCGGGCAGGGACCGAGGACGGCGTGCTGTCGCTGCGGCGCAGCCCGGCGCAGGACCTGGCCGAGGAGATGGCGGCCGCCGCGTCCGCGCAGGTCGGCCTGCGCGAGGTCCCGTATGCCGTAATGACCGCGCTGCGGGTCGCGCCCGGGTCCGCGGCGGCCCAGCGGGTCGAGCACGTGCTCGGGTGCCCGCTGCCGGCGGGAGTCGGCGAGGTGACCTCGGCCGGTGCGCGCTCGGTGCTGTGGCTGGCGCCGGACGAGTTCCTCACGTGGAGCCCGGACGGCAGCCTCGACCCGGCGCTGGCTGCGCAGGAGCTGGCGGCCGGCGTGGGCGGCGACCGTGGCCAGGCCGTCGACGTCAGCAGCAACCGGACGACGCTGGAGCTGAGCGGACCCCGCGCGGCGTCCGTGCTGGCCAAGAGCGTGGCGATGGACCTGCACGACTCGGCCTGGCCGGCCGGCCGGGCGCACGCCACGCTCGTGGCGGGGATCCCTGCCGTGGTGTGGCGGGTCGAGCAGGACACCTACCGCGTGCTCCCGCGCTCGTCCTTCGCCGAGCACCTGGCCCGCTGGCTGCTCGACGGCATGGCGGAGTTCGCCGACCCCGCGGCGGAGCCGCTGTGGCGCTGAGCGCTCTCGACCTGTTCTCCGTCGGCATCGGGCCCTCCTCCTCGCACACGGTGGGCCCGATGCGGGCGGCCCGGCGCTTCGTCGCCGGGCTGGCGCGGGACGGCCTGCTGGAGCAGACCGTCCGGGTCCGGTCCCAGCTCTACGGCTCCCTCGGGGCGACCGGCCACGGGCACCACTCCGACCGGGCGGTGCTGCTCGGCCTCGAGGGTGAGGACCCCGAGACCGTCGACACCGCCACGGTCGAGCCACGGGTCGCCCGGGTCCGCGAGGAGGGCAGGATCCTGCTCGACGGACGGCACTCCATACCGTGGAGCGAGGACGACCTGGTGCTGCACCGGCGCATGTCCCTGCCCAGCCACCCCAACGGGATGACCTTCGAGGCGTTCGACGGCGCGGGCGAGCTCCTGCGCCTGCGTACCTACTACAGCGTGGGCGGCGGGTTCGTCGTCGACGAGGCGGCGGCCGGGGCGGACCGGGTCGTCGCGGACGACACCCTGCTGCCCTACCACTTCACCAGCGGCGACGAGCTGCTGGCGATGTGCCGGGAGTCCGGGCTGAGCATCCCCGAGCTGATGCGGGTCAACGAGGAGCAGTTCCGGCCGTGGGCACAGACCCGCGCCCAGCTGCTCCACGTCTGGGCGGTCATCAAGGAGTGCGTGGCCACCGGCTGCGCCCGCGAGGGCGTGCTCCCGGGAGGCCTGAAGGTGCCCCGCCGGGCGCCCGGGCTGCTGGCCCGCCTCACCGAGGAGCACGCCGCCGACGACCCGCTGCACGCCATGGACTGGGTCAACCTGTGGGCGCTGGCGGTCAACGAGGAGAACGCCTCCGGCGGCCGCGTAGTGACCGCCCCGACCAACGGCGCGGCCGGGATCATCCCGGCGGTCCTGCACTACTACGAGCGGTTCGTGCCCGGCGCGGAGGACGACGGGGTCGTGGACTTCCTCCTCGCCGCCGCCGCCATCGGCATCCTGATCAAGGAGAACGCCTCGATCTCGGGGGCCGAGGTCGGCTGCCAGGGCGAGGTCGGCTCGGCGTGCGCGATGGCCGCCGCCGGCCTGGCGCAGGTGCTCGGCGGGACGCCGGAGGAGGTGGAGAACGCCGCCGAGGTCGGCATCGAGCACAACCTCGGCCTGACCTGCGACCCGGTCGGCGGGCTGGTGCAGATCCCCTGCATCGAGCGCAACGCCATCGCGGCGGTCAAGGCGATCAACGCCGCCCGCCTGTCCCGGCACGGCGGCGGGGTGCACACCGTCTCCCTCGACAAGGTCATCAAGACCATGAGGGAGACCGGCGCCGACATGAAGGCGAAGTACAAGGAGACGTCCCGCGGCGGCCTCGCCGTCAACGTCATCGAGTGCTGAGCGGTCCGCTCGCCAGCGGGTGCGGACCGCTCGGCCTCGGGTCGGGACGCCCGCCGGTCACCCGGAGACGGCGCGGGAGGGCGTCTCGCCGCCCAGGCCGCGGGTGATCTCCGCGGCGGCCCAGCGGCAGTCCTCCGCCAGCCGGGCGAGGCGCTCGCCGCCGGTGCGGTAGCGCGGCGCCGACACCAGGACCGCCGCCACGGCGACGCCGCGGTGGTCGCGCGTGACGGCGCTGACCCCCACCTCGGCGGGGTCGGTCTCGCCGTCGTTGACCGCGACCCCGTCCCGGACCACCCGGTCCAGGTCGTCGTGCAGCTGGCGGTGGGAGCGGTGGCCTTGCAGCTCCAGGCGCGAGTCGGCCAGCAGCGACTCCACCCGCGCGGGAGCGAGCTCGGCCAGGAACGTCTTGACCGAGCTGCTGGCGGTGGTGCCGTAGGTCGTGCCGATGGCCGTGGTGTGCTTGATCGTCTGCGAGCTGGGCACCTGCTCGACGCACACCGACTCGTCACCGGTCCACACCATGAGCGAGCAGGACTCCTGGGTGCGCTGCTCGAGCTCCACCAGCACGGGGTATGCCGCGCGCCGCACGTCGAGGTCGGCCAGCAGCGTCCCCGCGACCGAGAGCAGCCCCAGGCCGAGGCTGTAGCGGCGGGTGACCGGGTCCCGCTCGACCAGGCGCTCCGACTCCAGCGTCGTCATCAGCCGCGAGATGGAGCTCTTGTGCAGCCCGGTCGCCTCGGCGATCTCGACCACCCCGAGGTGGCGGCGCTCGGTGTCGAAGCAGCGCAGCACCGCCATCATGGTGGAGATCACCGACCCGGAGCGGGCGTCGTTCCTGGGGGTGGTCACGGGCGTCCTTCCACGAGCCGGCCGACGTGGCGTCGGGTCTGCGACGGCACGGCCCATTGTGCCTGCCGGGCCCACGACCAGCTGGTGGTGGTCATCCGAGCTCGGCGACCAGGTCTGCGGCGAGGTCACGAACGACCTGCTCGAAGAGGAGGCGGCCGTGCTCGGCGCTGGAGCCCGTCGGCGCGGAGAGGCAGCCGGAGGGCGGTGTGCGGTCGGCGACGACGGGCAGCCGGTCGAAGCGCGGCAACCGGGCGGGCGGGTGCTCCTGGGCGCGGTCCAGCCAGACCGAGCCGGGCTCGAGGTGCAGCATGAGGGAGGTCTCCAGCACGCCGCCGTGCTCGACGTCCCAGCCAGGGAAGTCGTCGCCATACACCGCCTCGAGGCTCTCGGCCGAGACGTAGTCCCAGTAGGACAGCAGCAGGACGCACCGGTCGTCGTCGGCGGTGACGCCGCCATCGCGCAGCGCGAGGTCGATGCCCTCGTAGAGGAACTGGTAGTTCTCGTAGTGGCCGTTGAGGACGACCACGTGGCGCACGCCCTGCCGCAGCAGCGAGCCGACGACGTCGCGGGTGAGCGCGATCAGCGTCTGCGCGTCGAGGCTCGTGGTGCCGGTCAGATGGTCGCCCCCACCGGACTTCTGCTGCGACTTGTACCCGAAGGTGAAGGTGGGAGCGACCAGGGCGCCGACCCGCTCCGCGACGGCCGCGGCGATGCGGCCGGAGAGCAGGCCGTCGGTGCCCAGGGGCAGGTGGGGGCCGTGCTGCTCGAGGGCGCCGGCGGGGACGATGACGGTGCGCGGTCCCCCGCCCAGCCACTGGGCGAGGCGGTGCGCGTCGACGGCAGCCAGGTGGACGGCGCCGTCGGGGAGGAGGTGGCTCACGACAGGTCCTTCTGCTCGGGTGCGGAAGATGGGTCGGTGCCGGGCGTGCCGTCCTGGGACGGGCACGCCCGGCACCTGCTCAGATGTGGGTGGTGCGGGTAGGGGTCAGTCCGGCTCGGCCGCCGTGAGGTTCTGCGCGATCAGCTCGTCGTCGCCGGGTCGCGGTCGTGGGTCGTTGACCTCCTTCTCCAGGCGGCGCACCTCGCGGCTGCGGCTGCGCAGCCGGCGGACGAGGTTGGCGAACATCAGCAGGATCACGAACGAGAACGGGAACGCCCCGATGATCGTCCCGGTCTGCACCGTGTCGACCACGGAGGTGCCGCCGATCGACAGCAGGATCGTGGCGACGGCCGCGATGCTGACCACGAGGACCACCCGGAACCACGGACCGGACTGCTTGGGGGCGGAGACGAACTCGGCCAGGGCGTGGGTGCCCGAGTCGAGGCTGGTGACGTAGTAGGTCGCCACCAGGATCGTCGCCACGACCAGCAGTCCGCCGCCGACCCAGGGGATCATCGTGAGCATCGAGAACAGCCCGCTGGAGGTGTTCTCCGCCACGTCGGCCGAGATCGACCGGTCGGTGCGGTCGTCGTAGTGCAGGGCCGCCGCCCCGACCACCGCGACCCACACCATGACGATGAGCGTGGGGATCACCGTGACGCCGATGACGAACTCGCGGATCGTCCGCCCCCGCGAGATCCGGGCGATAAACCCGGCCACGAAGGGGGAGAAGGCGATCACCCAGCACCAGATGAAGACCGTCCACCAGCCGTTCCAGGAGTCCTGCCAGGACTCCAGCGGGCCGGCCGCGAGCGGGGCGTCGGTCCAGAAGCTCATCGGGATGTAGTACTGCACGAACGAGCCGAACGTCTGGACCATGGTGGACACGATGAAGATCGTCGGTCCGAAGACGAACACCCCGACCACGAGCACGATGCTCAGGATCGAGTTCGCCTCGCTGATGCGCTTCATACCCTTGTTGACGCCCAGGAAGGCCGAGATCGAGGCGAACAGCCCGAGACCGGCGATGACCGCGAGCCAGACCAGCGGCGAGGACTCGACCGGCAGGAACGAGGTGAGGCCGGAGCTGAACTGCAGCGCCGCGAAGCCGAAGCTGGTGGCCAGGCCGAGCACGGTGGCGATGATCGCCAGCAGCTCGACGACCACGCCCGCCGGCCGCCGGGCGGCCTTCGGCAGGATGTCGACGGTGGCCTCGCGGAAGGTCAGCGTCTTGCCCAGGTTGTGGTGCGAGTAGGCCAGGCAGACGGCGACCGCGCAGTACATCGCCCAGGCGGTCAGGCCCCAGTGGAAGTAGGTCCACACCAGGCCCGCCTCCGGGGCCCACGCCCCGGCCGGCACCACGGGGGCGCCGTCGCGCAGCATGATCGGCTGGGCGACCGACCAGAAGATCAGGCCGATCCCCTGGCCGCAGGCGAAGAGCATCGAGTACCACGCGAACCGGCCGTGGGCCGGCTTGGTCTTCGGTCCGCCCAGGCGCACCGACCCCACCTTGCTCACCGACAGCCAGAGGCAGATGGCCACCGTGATCAGCGAGTAGAGGATGAAGAACCAGGTGAAGCCCGACGTCACCCAGGTCCGCATCCGGCTGATCACCGCCGCCGCACCCTCGGGGTTGGCGATGACGGCGACGATGGTGGCGACGATCAGGACCGGGGGTACGGCCTTGATGATGCTGCGGTCCAGCGGCGGCATGTCCTGTCCGCGGAAGCGGGGGAGGGAGACCCTGGCGCGACGGCGCCGGGGACCGCCGGGCGGCGGCGCGCTCTCTGGCGTGGCGTCCACCTCCTCGTGCGCGGGCGGGCTGACGTGGTCCTGCGGCGGGGCGTCGGTCCTGGCCCGCCTCAGGGTCCCGCTGCTCATGCTTCCACGATGTTGTGCTCGGGGCCGTACGGGAACTTGGTGATGTTCTCCGCACCGTCCTCGCCCACGACCAGGATGTCGTGCTCGCGGTAGCCGCCGGCACCCGGCTCGCCCTCGGGCACGGTGATCATCGGCTCCATCGAGACGACCATGCCCGGCTCGAGCACCGTGTCGATGTCCTCGCGCAGCTCCAGGCCGGCCTCGCGGCCGTAGTAGTGCGACAGCACGCCGAAGGAGTGGCCGTACCCGAAGGTCCGGTTCGGCAGCAGCCCGTAGGAGACGTAGATCTTGTTGAGCTCGGCCGCGATGTCCTTGCAGACCGCGCCCGGCCTGATCAGCTCCAGCCCGGCCTCGTGGACCTCGACGTTGACCTTCCACAGCTCCAGCGAGCGCTTGTCCGGCTCGCCCAGGAAGAGCGTGCGCTCCAGGGCCGTGTAGTAGCCGGACGTCATCGGGAAGCAGTTGAGGGACAGGATGTCCCCCTTGCGCAGCTTCCGGGTGGTGGCCCAGTTGTGGGCGCCGTCGGTGTTGATGCCGGACTGGAACCACACCCAGGTGTCGCGCACCTCGCGGTGCGGGAAGGTGCGGGCGATCTCGTGGACCATCGCCTCGGTGCCCGCGAGCGCGACCTCGTACTCCATGACGCCCTCGCGGATCGCCGCGCGGATGGCCTCGCCGCCCAGGTCGCCGATGCGCGCCCCGTGCTTGATGACCTCGATCTCCTCGGGGGAC
>QEUR01000124.1 GCA_003577095.1 Acidobacteriota bacterium | reverse complement strand
GGCCTACGTGCGCAGCGTGAACGACGGCAACGAGACCGTGCCCACCGTCGTCATCGACGGCACCCCGCACACCAACCCTCGGCCCGGCCTGGTCAAGGAGCGCCTGGCGGCGTCATGACCTCCGTCCGCACCCGCCGCGTCCACGACCACCTCCACGACCCCCAGGACACCGAGGGGTATGTCGTGCTCGTCGACCGCCTCTGGCCCCGGGGCGTGCGGAAGGAGGCCCTGCACCACGACCTGTGGGCCAAGGACGTCGCCCCGAGCAAGGAGCTGCGGCAGTGGTTCCACGGGCTGTCCGCCGACGAGCAGGCCGACCGGTTCGGGGAGTTCGTGGAGCGCTACCGCGCGGAGCTGTCGGGGGAGTCGGCCGACGCCCTCCACGAGCTGGTCGAGCAGCTGCGCGGCAAGGACACGGTGACCCTGCTCTTCGGGCTCAAGGACGTCGAGCACAACCACGCGCAGATCCTGGCCCAGCGGCTGCGCAGCCGGCTCTAGGCCCCTCGGACGGTCGAGAGCACCGACAGCACGCGCCGGGGGCCGAGCTCGATGCTGATCAGCCCCATCGCCTCGTCGCGGACCGTGAGCCCGAGCGTCCCGCCGTAGAACGAGCGGGCCGCGTCCAGGTCGTCGACGGAGAAGCCGCTGAACGCCTCGTCGGCGAGCAGGCCGCCCGGCAGCGGACCGTCCGGACCCTGCATGGAGGCGCGCTCGCGGTCGCCGAGCTGGATCACCTGGACGTAGTTGCCGTCCGGGTCCTGGACGGTGGCGAACAGGCTGCCGTCCCGGTCCTCCAGCGGGGCCACCCAGGTGCCGCCGACCTCCTCGACCCGCGCCGCCACCGCGCGTGCGTCCTCGACCTCGAGGTTGAGGATCGTCCGTGCCGGGTCGGGGTGTGCGGCCTCGACGTCGTCGCGGGGGTCGATGAACAGGTACACGCGGTTGGTCCAACGCCGGACGCGGTAGTCGCCCATCCGGTCGTCGGTGTCCGGCGTCAGCACGGTCGTGTACCACGCGTGCAGGCGGTCGGCGTCCCTGGTGCCGAGCATCACGCTGGTCAGTGCAGTCATGGTCGTCCTTCCTCGGTGGTCGGTCCGGACCGGGAGGCCGGGCCTTCTCACCCGTGCTGACCGTGCGCGGTGTCCGGACTCATCGGTCGATCCGGCCGACCGTAGACTTGCCCGCATGTCCAACCTCTCGCGCGACGACGTCGCGCACGTCGCCATGCTGGCGCGGATCCAGCTCGAGGACCACGAGCTCGACCGCCTCGCCGGCCAGCTCGACCAGATCGTCGGCTGGGTCGGTCAGGTCAACGAGGTCGCCGCCGACGACGTGCCCCCGATGTCGCACCCCCTGCCCCTGGTCAACGTCGTCCGCCCCGACGAGGTGCGGCCCAGCCTGAGCCAGGAGCAGGCGCTGGCCAACGCGCCCGAGGCCGAGGACGGCCGCTTCGCCGTCCCGCGGATCCTGGACGAGGAGTGAGCCGATGACCTTCACCTCGGTCGAGCTGACGCAGGCCCACCTGGACCGGATCGGGCGGATCGACCCCGCCCTCAACGCCTTCCTGCTGGTCGACGCCGAGGGCGCCCTGGCGACCGCGGCCAACGTCGACGGGGCGAGAGCCGCCGGGGAGGAGCTGCCCCGGCTGGCCGGCGTCCCGGTCGCGGTCAAGGACATCGCCTGCACCAAGGGCATGACCACCACGGCGGGCAGCCGGATGCTGGAGCACTTCGTGCCGCCCTACGACGCGACGATCGTCACCCGGCTGCGCGAGGCGCGCATGCCGATCCTCGGCAAGACCAACATGGACGAGTTCGCGATGGGCTCCTCCACGGAGCACTCCGCCTTCGGCCCGACCCGTAACCCCTGGGACCTCGACCGGATCCCCGGCGGGTCCGGGGGCGGCAGCTCGGCGGCGGTCGCGGCATACCTCGCCCCGCTGGCGATCGGCTCCGACACCGGCGGCTCGATCCGCCAGCCGGCCGCGGTCACCGGGTCGGTCGGCGTCAAGCCGACCTACGGCGGGGTGAGCCGCTACGGCGTCATCGCGCTCGCCTCCAGCCTGGACCAGATCGGGCCGTGCGCGCGCACCGTCGCCGACGCCGCCCTGCTGCACGAGGTGATCGGCGGCCACGACCCGATGGACTCCACCTCGATCGACGCGCCGGTCCCGCCGGTCGTCGCGGCCGCCACCGGCACCCGCGACCTCACCGGGATGAAGGTCGGCGTCGTCCGGGAGATCGGCGGCGAGGGCTACCAGGACGGCGTCCTGCGGCGCTTCGAGGAGGCCCTCGAGCTGCTGCGCGGGCTCGGCGCCGAGATCGTCGAGGTGTCCTGCCCGCACTTCGTCTACGCGATGGCCGCCTACTACCTGATCCAGCCGTCCGAGGCGAGCTCCAACCTCGCCCGCTACGACGCCATGCGCTACGGCGCCCGCACCACGCCCGAGGGCAGCCCGAGCGCCGAGCAGGTGATGGCCGCCAGCCGTGACGAGGCCTTCGGCGACGAGGTCAAGCGCCGCATCATCCTGGGCACCTACGCGCTGTCCAGCGGCTACTACGACGCCTACTACGGCCAGGCCCAGAAGGTCCGCACGCTCATCGCCCGCGACTTCGCGGCCGCCTTCGAGCAGGTCGACGTGCTGGTCAGCCCGACCACCCCGACGACCGCCTTCCGGATCGGGGACAAGCTCGACGACCCGATGGCGATGTACCTCAACGACATCGCCACCATCCCGGCCAACCTCGCCGGCGTCCCGGGCATGTCGATCCCCTCCGGCGTCGCGGAGGAGGACGGGCTGCCGGTCGGCGTCCAGATCCTGGCCCCCGCGATGGAGGACCAGCGCCTGTATGCCGTGGGCGCCGCCCTGGAGGAGCGGCTGCGCGAGGTGCAGGGCGGCTACGTGATCGAGAAGGCCCCGCAGATCGAGGAGGTGCGCGCATGAGCGTCACGACCAGCAGCCAGGCGACGGTGCCCTTCGCCGAGGCGCTGACCCGCTACGAGCCGGTGATGGGCCTGGAGGTCCACGTCGAGCTCAGCACCGCGACGAAGATGTTCTGCGGCTGCGCCACCGAGTTCGGCGCCGAGCCCAACACCCAGACCTGCCCCGTCTGCCTGGGCCTGCCGGGCGCGCTGCCGGTCGTCAACGGCACGGCCGTCGAGTCGGCGATCCGGATCGGCCTGGCGCTCAACTGCCGGATCGCCGAGTGGTGCCGCTTCGCCCGGAAGAACTACTTCTACCCGGACATGCCGAAGAACTTCCAGACCAGCCAGTACGACGAGCCGATCGCCTTCGACGGCTGGCTCGACGTCGAGGTCCCGGCGAACGAGGACGGCGGGCCGGCCTTCACCTTCAGGGTCGAGATCGAGCGGGCGCACATGGAGGAGGACACCGGCAAGTCCACCCATGTCGGTGGCAGCACCGGTCGCATCCACGGCGCGGAGTACTCCGTCGTCGACTTCAACCGCGCGGGCATCCCGCTCATCGAGATCGTCACCAAGCCGATGGTCGGCGCGGGCGACCGTGCCCCCGAGGTGGCCCGCGCCTACGTGGCCGCGCTGCGCGACCTGCTCCGCGCCCTCGACGTGACCCACGGACGGATGGAGCAGGGCAACATCCGCTGCGACGCCAACGTCTCGCTCATGCCCGTCGGCTCGGAGACCTTCGGCACCCGCACGGAGACCAAGAACGTCAACTCCCTGCGCTCCGTCGAACGGGCCGTCCGCTACGAGATCACCCGGCACGCCGCGGTCCTCGACGCCGGCGAGGCGATCCTGCAGGAGACGCGGCACTGGCACGAGGACACCGGCGTGACCACCTCCGGCCGGCCCAAGTCCGACGCGGACGACTACCGCTACTTCCCCGAGCCGGACCTGGTGCCGGTGGCGCCCAGCCGCGAGGAGGTCGAGCGGCTGCGGGCGACGCTGCCGGAGAACCCGGCCGAGCGCCGCCGCCGCCTCCAGGCCGACTGGGGCTTCTCCGACCTGGAGATGCGCGACGTGGTCAACGCCGGCGCCGTCGACGTCATCGAGCAGACCGTCGCCGCCGGCGCCTCGCCGGCCGCCGCCCGCAAGTGGTGGACCGGCGACCTGGCCCGCCGCGCCAACGCCGACGGTGTCGCCGTCACCGACCTCGGCGTCACCCCCGCGCACATCGCCGAGCTCGACGGGCTCGTGACCGGCGGCCGGCTCAACGACTCGATGGCCAGGCAGGTCGTGGACGGCGTCGTCGCGGGCGAGGGCACTCCCACCCAGGTCGCCGACGCCCGCGGCCTGGAGCTCGTCCAGGACGACTCCGCGCTGCAGGCCGCCGTGGACAAGGTGGTCGGCGCGAACCCGGACATCGTCGAGAGGATCCGGGGCGGCAAGGTCCAGGCGGCCGGCGCCCTCATCGGCCAGGTGATGAAGGAGATGCGCGGACAGGCCGACGCCGCCCGCGCGCGCGAGCTGATCCTGGCCACCGTGGGCGTCGAGGGCTGAGGGGTATGTCGTCACCCGTCGCCGCGGTCCCGCACGCCTTCCTCCCGCACCTGGCACCGGTCGAGGGGGTCGAGGTCCTGGCCTACGACCCGAAGGACACGGACATTCTGCCCGGCGGCGGGCGCGAGGTCGACGTCCTCTCCCTGCCGTTCGTCGCCGGGCGCTGGATGACCCGCATGGGCGAGGTGCCCGGGCTGCGGGCCGTCGTGCTGGCCAGCGCGGGCTACGAGCACGCGCTGCCCTACCTGCCCGCCGGGATCGACCTGGCCAACGCCGTCGGCGTGCACGACACCGCCACCGCCGAGCTGGCCCTGGCTCTGATCCTCGCCTCGGACCGGGCGCTGCCGACCTACGCCCACCTGCAGGCGGCGGGACGCTGGGACCGCTCCGGGGTCGGGCAGCGGCGCTCGCTCGCGGACTCACGCGTGGTGGTCGTCGGCTACGGCGGCATCGGCCGGGCCCTGGCGCAGCGGCTCGTCGCCAGCGAGTGCGAGGTCGTCGCGGTCGCCAGCCGGGAGCGCGGGGGCGACGGGCTGGTCGAGCGCGTCCACGGGATCGAGGCCCTGCCGCAGCTGCTGCCGTCGGCCGACGTGGTGGTGCTGGCGGTTCCGCTGACGGACGTCACCCGCGGCCTGCTGGGCGCCGCCGAGCTGGCGCTGCTGCCCGACGACGCGCTCGTCGTCAACGTCGCCCGCGGCCCCGTCGTCGACAACGAGGCCCTGCGTGCCGAGTGCGCCGCCGGTCGCCTCCGGGCAGCGCTGGACGTCACCGACCCCGAGCCCCTGCCCGACGACCACCCGCTGTGGTCGACGCCGGGGGTGCTCATCACGCCGCACGTCGGCGGCGGCACGCCCGCGTCCTACCCGCGGATGGGGGCCTACCTGACCCGCCAGCTCACCGCATACCGGGACACCGGCAGCCTGCGGCACGTGGTGGCGACCGGGTCCTGAGGCGTCGGTGCAGACGAGGGAAGGCGGCAGACGTGGCTTCGGCGGATGAGGCGTATCTCCGGCAGGTCGCCCAGGTGTACGGCGTGACAGACCCACCGGAGGTCGAGGTGGTGAAGGAGGTCGGTCCGAAGGAGCAGGTCGACCTTGTCGTGGCGTGCATGCACGAGCTGGGGTGGCCCGAGGTGCGGGTGCAGGACGGCGGGATCAGCTACCCGTGGACCCCGGAGGTGCAGGACGACGTCGGCCGGGCGATGTACACCTGCTACGCCCGGTACCCCCTGCGGCCCGAGCTCTTCGAGCCGACCGAGGAGATGTACCGCCAGCTGTACGACTACTACACCGACGAGCTCGTGCCCTGCCTGCGTTCGCACGGGCTCGTGGTCTCGTCGCCACCGAGCTGGAAGGCGTGGATCGCCGGCGTGCAGGCCGGCGAAGATTACTGGAACCCCGTGGCCGAGGTCGACCCGGCGGACTACCCGACCGACGCCTGCCCGCCGCTGCCGCCCGAGCTGTCCTCGGAGTAGGCCCGCCCCGGGCGTCCTCCCGGCGCTACGGTGGCCACCATGACCCGCACGCTCGTCATCGTCCGCCACGCCAAGGCCGAGCGGGAGCATCCCGGCGGCGACCACGAGCGCGAGCTCGCCCCGCGCGGCGTCGCCGACGCCACGGTGCTGGGCCGCTGGCTCGCCGAGGAGGATCTCCTGCCCGACCTTGTCCTGGTCTCCACGGCCGTCCGCACCCGGCAGACCGCCGAGCACCTGATGGCCGGGGCCGGGGTCCCGGACGCCGAGGTCTGGCCGGGGCGCGACCTCTACGACCACGGGGTCGGCGGAGCGCTCGGGGCGGTGCGCGAGGTCCCCGAGGACGCAGGGACGGTGTGGCTGGTCGGCCACCAGCCCACGGTCGGCACGCTGACGCTCGGCCTGACCGACCCGGAGACGTCCGAGCCGACCGCGCTCGCCGCGCTCGAGGACGGCTTCCCGACCGCCAGCGCGGCCGTGCTGCGCACCGAGGTGTCCTGGGACGTGCTCCAGGCGGGGCTGGGCAGCCTGGTGGCCTTCCGCACCGCGCGGGCCTGACGGACGGGGGGCCTACAGTGGCCGCCATGACGATCAGGATCGGTGCGCACGTGGATCAGGCCGACCCGGTGGCCGAGGCGCTGGCCCGGGGGACCACCCTCGTCCAGCACTTCCTCGGCGACCCGCAGGGCTACAAGGGGCCGGAGGTGCGCTACCCCGGCGGGGCCGCGGCGCTGCGCGCGGCCGCCGAGGAGGCCGGCGTCGACCTCTACGTCCACGCCCCCTACATCGTCAACGTCGCCACCACCAACAACCGCATCCGGATCCCCAGCCGCAAGCTGCTGCAGCAGCACGTGGACGCCGCGGCCGAGATCGGCGCCAAGGGGCTGATCGTGCACGGCGGCCACGTCAACGCCGGCGACGACCCGGACAAGGGCGCCGACAACTGGCGCAAGGCCGTCGAGGCCACCGACCTCAAGGTGCCGCTGCTGCTGGAGAACACCGCCGGCGGCGACCACGCGATGGCCCGGCACCTGGGCCGGATCGCGGCCACCTGGGCGGCGATCCAGCAGGCCGACGGCGCCGAGATGGTCGGGTTCTGCCTCGACACCTGCCACGCGTGGGCCGGCGGCATCCCGCTGGCCGAGGCGGTGGAGCGGATCCACGCGATCACCGGGCGGATCGACCTGGTCCACGCCAACGACAGCCGGGACGCGGCCGGCTCCGGCGCGGACCGGCACACCACCTTCGGCGAGGGCCAGATCGACCCCGAGCAGCTCGCCCGGGTGGTCCGGCAGGCCGGCGCCCCGGTGATCTGCGAGACGCCGGGCGGCCCCGAGGAGCACCGGGCCGACTTCGCCTGGCTGCGCGAGCGGCTCTGAGCGCCCACCATGAGGACCGGCCGGGCACGCGCGCAGGGGCCGGTCCCCGCCTGGCGCTACTCGGTCGGGATGCTCGGCCTGGCCATCCCGATCAACACGATCCGGGTCTCCACGCTCCTGTTCTACGTCGACCTGCTCGGGCTCGACGTCCGTGCCTACGGCGCGGTGATGGTGGTCTACGCCGTGCTGGACGCGGTCGACAGCCCGGTCCTGGGCCACCTGTCCGACGGCACGCGCACCCGGTGGGGCCGGCGCCGGCCCTGGCTCGTGGTCGGGGCGGTCGTCCTCACCGCCGGGCTGGTCGGCTTCTTCTGGACGCCGCCCGCGCTGGACGGCGCCGGGCTGGTGCTCTGGTTCACCTTCTTCGCCCTGCTCTGCGAGGCGGCCGACTCGACGTATGCCGCGAACTACCACGCCCTGCTGCCCGAGCTCTTCCCCGAGGAGCACCCGCGCGCCGGCGCCAACTCCCTGCGCCAGGTCTTCCAGCTCGTCGCCTTCGCCGTGGCGCTGGCCGCCACGCCCGTGCTCACCACCAGCGTCTTCGGCTCGGAGGACTCGACCGAGGGCTTCCGGACCACCGCGCTGCTCTACGCGGCGCTGGCGCTCGTGGTGCTGCTCTTCATGGCCCTCAACGTGCGCGAGGACCCCGACCACGCGCCGGAGGAGCAGGCGCCCTTCCTGGCCAGCGCCGCGGTGATCCTGCGCAACCCGCACTTCTGGCTGGTCGGCCTCGCCACCGCGTGCTACCTGGTCCCGCTCGCCTTCGTCCTGGCCGGGATCCAGCTCTACGTGAAGTACACCCTCGGCCTGCCGGTCGCCAGCTCCCTGTGGCTGCTCGGGTCCTCGATCGTCATCGCCGCGCTCCTGCTGCCGCCGTGGACGGCCCTGGTCCGCAGGCGGGGCGCTCCGTTCGCCTGGCGCCTGGCGTTCGCCTTCCTCGCCGGCGGGTTCGTGCCCTTCTTCCTCGCCGACTCGCTGCCGGCCGCCGTCGCCGGGCTGGGCGTGGTCGCGGTCGGGTGGTCGGGACTGCTGGCGACCAACGACCTCATCCAGGCCCGCGTGGTCGACGACGACGTGCGTCGCCACGGCCAGCACCGCGAGGGGCTCTACCTGGCCGCCTTCGGGTTCTTCAGCCGGCTGACCGGCGCGACCGCCGGGCTGGGGCTGGGCTCGCTGGGCGTGCTCTTCGGCTACTACTCCGGCGCCGACCCCGGCCCGGACCCGGGCCTGGCGTTCCGGGTCGCGGTGAGCGTCTACCCGTTCGCGATCGCCGTGCTCGGGGTGGTGCTCAGCCTGGTGATCCGGGTGCCCGAGGCCGGGGTGGACCCCGCCGCCGAGCCGTCCCCGGAAACCCGGTTGGGGGTCGTCAGACCTCCGACGTAGAGTGCTCCGTCGTGACCGGACCGGTGATCAGGGCGCGGGGACTGCGCAAGACCTACGGCGACGTCGTCGCCGTCGACGACATCGACTTCGAGGTGGCGCCGGGGGAGAGCTTCGGCCTGCTCGGCCCCAACGGCGCGGGCAAGTCGACGACGATGCGGATGATCGGCGGCACCCTGGACCGCACCGGCGGCGAGCTCGAGGTGCTGGGGATGGACCCCGGCACCCAGGGGCCGGAGGTCCGCGCCCAGCTGGGCGTGGTGCCGCAGCAGGACAACCTCGACGAGGAGCTGCGGGTCCGCGAGAACCTCGTCATGTACGGCCGCTACTTCGGCCTCCCGCGCTCCTACCTGCTGCCCAGGTCGCAGGAGCTGCTGGCCTTCGCCCAGCTGGAGGCCAAGGCCGACGACAAGGTCGACAGCCTCTCGGGCGGCATGAAGCGCCGCCTCACCATCGCCCGGGGCCTGGTCAACGAGCCGAGGATCCTGCTGCTCGACGAACCGACCACCGGCCTGGACCCGCAGGCCAGGCACGTGCTGTGGGACCGGCTCTTCCGGCTCAAGGAGGCCGGCACCACGCTCGTGGTGACCACGCACTTCATGGACGAGGCCGAGCAGCTGTGCGACCGGCTGATCGTGGTCGACCACGGCCGGATCATGGCCGAGGGCTCGCCCCGCGAGCTCATCCGGGACCACTCCACCCGGGAGGTGGTCGAGCTGCGCTTCGGCTCCGAGCGCAACGCCCAGGTCGTCGCCGAGCTGGAGGGCGTCGGCGCGCGCAACGAGGTGCTGCCCGACCGCATCCTCGTCTACACCGACGACGGGGAGGCGGCGCTCGACGAGGTCGGCCGGCGCGGGCTGAGCCCGGTCACCTCGCTGGTGCGCCGCTCCTCGCTGGAGGACGTCTTCCTCCGCCTCACGGGGAGGTCGCTCATTGACTGAGCGCACCCGCGAGGACCTCGACAGCAACGCGCTCGCCTACTCCGGCCGCGCGCCCCTCGCACGCCGTGATGGCCGAGCGCGCCCGCGCCCGCGGGGTCTGGTACTACGCCGAGACCGTGCTGCACACAGTGATCCCGCGCAACACCGATATCCGGGACGCCCATTTCAGTAAGCAAGACATCTTTGCCTTTAGCCCCCACTCGACCTCGGCCGAGGCCTACCGCAAACTCATTGAGGAACTATTCGCATGAAAAAGAAGCTTGACGCGAGCGTGATGGCGAATGAACTGCGGGAAGGCTCGGTCTTCTTCCAGACTGCCCGGCGCGATCCGGAACCGACAGCGGTCGACGAGAGACCAGCGGAACCGGCAGCAGATGACGTGACCGATGTATCAACCGTGCAGTCACCCACTCGGTCGACCCGCCGGTCGACGAATCGACCGACCGACCCACCGACGGGGCAACCGCCACAACCTGAGTTTGACACATCCCCGATTCTCGGCCGGCCGAAGGCGTTTTATATCACGGAGCGCCAAGACCAAGAGCTCGACATCGCCGTCACCAAGCTCGCCGAGCGGCTGCGCGGCCGGTCCGGGCAAAAGATCGACCGCTCAATCCTGATGCGGCTGCTGCTCGAGAGCAGTGATCCCACGGCTGACGCCACCGCCGACCGGCTCGCCGGCCTCTTTGTCCGTCGACTAGTCAGTCAACTGACCGGTTAGTTGACGGGTCGATGTTCGGTGCCGAAATGGAGTTGACGGGGCAGCGTAGGCTGGAGGGCAGTGAGTGACGTGAATCAAAAATAGAAAAGCGCCTGGTC
>QEUR01000123.1 GCA_003577095.1 Acidobacteriota bacterium | reverse complement strand
GGCGCTGCTCGCCGTGGTCCTGACCTCGGTGGTGCTTCGGCGGGCGATGGCCGGGGTGTCCCGCCTCGTGGGGCACGCGGTGGTCTACTCGGTGCTCTGCGCCGCGGTCGCGCTGGTGACGGTGGCTGCGGTGGCCCTCCTCGGCGCCGCGGACGTCGAGCTGCGGCCGGCCGCGACCGGGTTGCTGGCGGCCGTGGTGGCCGTCGGCCTGCTCCCGCTGCGCGTCCAGCTACGCCGCCTCCTGGTGCGGGCCCGGCAGGGGCGGGAGCCGAGCGAGGAGGAGCTGGTCCGCTCGTTGACCGAGCAGCTGCTGCGGAGCCGGCAGCAGGTCGTCGCCGCCCGCGAGGAGGAGCGGGGAGCCCTGCGGCGGGAGCTGCACGACGTCCTGGGGCCCTCCCTCGCCGGGCTGCGGATGCAGCTGGGCGCGCTGCCCCCGGTGGTCCGCTCCGACCCGCAGGCCGCCGTGGACCGGCTCGGGCGGCTCGAGCAGGCCGCCGGGGCGGCCCTGGAGGACGTGCGGCGGCTCAGCCGCGGCCTGCGGCCGACCAGCCTGGACGAGCTCGGGCTGACCGCTGCTCTCGAGGACGTCGCCGAGCAGCAGGGCCTGCGGTTGGCGGTGCAGGCGGAAGGACTGCCGACCCTGCCCGCGGGGGTGGAGGTCGCGGCATACCGGATCGGGTCGGAGGCCCTGACCAACGCCGCCCGGCACAGCGGCACCGGCTCCGTCGACCTGCACCTGCAGGTGCGGGACGGCGCCCTCGTGGTCCGCGTCAGCGACCGGGGGACCGGCGCACGTGCACCGTCCGGGGGAGTGGGGACGACGTCGATGCGGCAGCGAGCGGCCGAGCTGGGCGGCGTCCTCACGGTCCGCGACACGGAGGGCGGCGGGACCACGGTCGAGGCCCGGCTCCCGCTCGGGACGGCGGCGACATGAGCATCCGCGTGGTGATCGCCGACGACCACCCGATGTTCCTCGAGGGCCTGAGGTTCACGCTCGGGCAGGCGCCCGACGTGACCGTCGTCGGGGAGGCGGGCGACGGCGCCGCCGCCCTGTCGCAGGTGCGGCGGCACGCCCCCGACCTCGTGCTCATGGACCTGGCCATGCCCGGGATGGGCGGCCTGGAGGCGATCAGCCGGCTGGGCGAGCTGGCGGACCCTCCCCGGGTGCTGGTCCTCACCCTGTCCGAGGACGACGCGAGCGTGTATGCGGCCGTGCGGGCGGGTGCGCACGGCTACCTGGTCAAGGGTGCCTCCGCGGAGGAGGTCACGAGCGCCGTGCGCGCCGTCGCCGCGGGCAACGCGGTCTTCGGGCCGGCGACGGCTGCGCGGGTGCTCGGTTACTTCACGGGGCGGCCAGCGCGCACCGACGAGCGCTTCCCGACGCTCTCGGAGCGCGAGCGCGAGGTGCTCGAGCGGTTGGCCGACGGGGAGACGAACCAGCAGATCGGCGCCGCCCTCTTCATCTCGCCCATCACCGTGCGCAACCACGTGAGCAGCATCCTGGCCAAGCTGCAGGTGTCCAACCGTCGGGAGGCGATGGTGCGGTACCGGCAGCCGTGAGGCGGTGGGGCGGGCCGAGCGTGTCGCCGGTCGTGGGGTGGGCCGGGCCGAGCGTGTCGCCGGTCGTGGGGTGGGGGCCGCCTGAGGGATCACTCAGGTCGCCATTGACGCGGCGGGCGCGGTCCGGTCCGATGGGGTCCTCGGATGCCACTGCGGCATCCGGTCCGGCAAAGACGCGGAGGACGCCATGCAAGTTCCTGCCCCCTTCGAGTACGAGCGAGCCGAGAGCGTGCAGCACACGCTGGCGCTCCTGGAGCGGCTCGGGGACGACGCCCGCGTCGTGGCCGGGGGGCACAGCCTCCTGCCGATGATGAAGCTGCGGCTGGCCACCCCCGAGTACCTCGTCGACATCAACGACCTGCGCGGCGAGCTCGGCTACGTCGTGGTCGCGGAGGACATGGTGCGGATCGGGGCGCTGGCCCGGCACGCCGACCTGCTCGGCGACGAGGCCCTCGCCGCCGTCTTCCCGATCTTCCGCGACGCGGAGCGGCTGATCGCCGACCCCGTGGTCCGCAACTGGGGGACCCTCGGCGGGTCGCTGTGCCAGGCGGACCCCTCCGAGGACCTCACCACCGTCTGCGACGCGCTCGACGCCGAGTGCGTGATCACCGGCAGCGGCGGCGAGCGGGTCGTCCCGATGGCCGAGTTCCACCAGGGCCCCTACGAGACCGCGGTGGGCGACGCCGAGCTGCTCACCGAGGTGCGCTTCCCCGTCCGGCCCGGCGGCTCCAGCGCCTACCAGAAGGTCAAGCGTCGCGCCGGCGACTGGCCGGTGGCCGCCAGCGCCGTCGCCGTGTGGCTGGACGGCGGCACGATCACCGACGCGCGGGTCGCCCTGACCGCCGTCGGCGTCGAGGGCACCGTCGACGTCGATGAGGCGCTCGTCGGCCGCCCTCCCAGCGAGGAGGCCTTCGCCGCCGCCGGCGCCCTGGCGTCCGCCGCCAGCGACCCCGTGACCGACGCGCGCGGCAGCGCCGACTACAAGCGTCACCTGGCCGGTGAGCTCACCGTCCGGGCCCTGCGGACCGCCGTCGAGCGGGCCCTGACGAGCACGCCGACGAGCACGCCCTGAGGAAGGAAGAGCAATGCAGGTGACCATGACCGTGAACGGGACCGAGGTGACGGAGGACATCGAGCCGCGGACGCTGCTCGTGCACTTCCTCCGCGACACGCTCGGGCTGACCGGCACCCACTGGGGCTGCGACACGAGCAACTGCGGCGTCTGCGTCGTCTGGGTCGACGAGCAGCCGGTGAAGTCCTGCACGATGCTGGCCGCGATGGCCGGCGGCAAGGCGGTCCGCACCGTCGAGGACCTCGAGCGTGACGGCGTCCTGGACTCGGTCCAGCAGGGCTTCATGGAGTGCCACGGGCTCCAGTGCGGCTACTGCACCCCCGGCATGATGATGACCGGCCGGTGGCTGCTGGACCACAACCCCGACCCGACCGAGCAGGAGATCCGCGAGGCGATCTCCGGCCAGATCTGCCGGTGCACCGGCTACAGCACCATCGTCCGTTCGATCCGGTGGGCAGCCACCCAGGGGCAGGGCTCGCCGGTCACCCACACCACCGAGACCGCAGGTACGCCCTCATGACCGCCACCCCAGAGACCACCACCCGGCCGGACCGCCAGCGGCGGCAGACCGAGTTCGAGGACAACGACCAGAAGCCGGTCGGCCACGGCCGGATGCTGCGCAAGGAGGACCCCCGCCTCGTCCGCGGCCGGGGGCGGTTCGTCGACGACGTCCAGCTCCCCGGCATGCTGCACCTGGCGATCCTGCGGTCGCCGGTGGCCCACGCCCGGATCGTCTCGATCGACACCAGCGCTGCGCAGGCGCACCCGAAGGTCAAGCTCGTCGTCACCGGCGAGATGCTCGCGGAGAAGGGCCTGGCGTGGATGCCGACCCTGTCCAACGACGTCCAGGCCGTGCTCGCGACCGACAAGGTGCGCTTCCAGGGCCAGGAGGTCGCGTTCGTCGTCGCCGAGGACCGCTACTCCGCCCGGGACGCGCTCGAGCTGATCGACGTCGAGTATGACGAGCTGCCGGCGGTCGTCGACGCTCGCCGCGCGCTGGACCCGTCGATGCCGGTCATCCGCGACGACCTCGAGGGCCGGACCGACAACCACCTGTTCGACTGGGAGACCGGCGACGCCGAGGCCACCGAGGCGGTGTTCGCCCGGGCCGACGTCGTGGTGACCGAGGACATCGTCTACCCCCGGGTGCACCCGGCGCCGATGGAGACGGCGGCCGCCGTGGCCGACTACGACCGGGTCGACGGCAAGCTCACCCTGTGGTCGACCAGCCAGGCCCCGCACGCCCACCGGACCCTCTACGCGATCGTCGCCGGCCTGCCCGAGCACAAGATCCGGGTCATCGCGCCCGACATCGGCGGCGGCTTCGGCGGGAAGGTCCCGATCTACCCCGGCTACGTCTGCGCCATCGTCGCCTCGCTCCTGCTCGGCGTCCCGGTGAAGTGGGCCGAGGACCGGACGGAGAACCTCACCTCCGGCTCCTTCGCGCGCGACTACATCATGCGGGGCGAGATCGCCGCCACCAAGGAGGGCAAGATCCTGGCGATCCGGACCCACGTCCTCGCCGACCACGGGGCCTTCAACGGGCAGGCGTCGCCGTCGAAGTACCCGGCAGGGTTCTTCGGGGTCTTCACCGGCTCCTACGACATCGAGGCCGCCTACGCCAAGGTCACCGCGGTCTACACCAACAAGGCCCCCGGCGGCGTGGCCTACGCGTGCTCCTTCCGGATCACCGAGGCCGTGCACCTCGTCGAGCGGCTGGTCACCTCGCTGGCCCTCGAGATGGGCATCGACCAGGCCGAGCTGCGGCTGCGCAACCTCATCAAGCCGGAGCAGTTCCCCTACGAGACCAAGACCGGCTGGGTCTACGACTCCGGCAACTACGAGGCGACGCTGCGCGAGTCCATGCGCATCGCCGGCTACGAGGAGCTGCTCGCCGAGCGCGAGGAGAAGCGCGCGCGGGGGGAGCTGATGGGCATCGGCGTCTCCTTCTTCACCGAGGCGGTCGGCGCCGGTCCGCGCAAGAACATGGACATCCTCGGCCTGGGGATGGCCGACGGGTGCGAGCTGCGCATCCACCCCACCGGCAAGGCGGTGGTCCGGCTGTCGGTCAAGACCCAGGGACAGGGGCACGAGACGACCTTCGCCCAGATCGTGGCGGAGGAGATCGGCATACCCCCCGAGGACATCGACGTCGTCCACGGCGACACCGACAACACACCGTTCGGGCTGGGCACCTACGGCAGCCGCTCGACCCCCGTCTCGGGGGCCGCCGCGGCGCTGGTCGCCCGCAAGGTGCGCGACAAGGCCCAGCTGATCGCCTCGAGCATGCTGGAGGTCTCGGTCGCGGATCTGGAGTGGACCAAGGGCTCCTTCCACGTCAAGGGCGACCCGAGCGCCGCCGTGACGATCCAGGACATCGCGATGCGCGCGCACGGCGCCGGCGACCTGCCGGACGGGATGGAGGGCGGTCTGGAGGCGCAGATCTGCTACAACCCCGAGAACCTCACCTACCCCAACGGCGCCTACATCTGCGTGGTCGACGTGGACCGGGGGACCGGGGAGGTCAAGGTGCGGCGCTTCATCGCCGTCGACGACTGCGGCACCCGGATCAACCCGATGATCATCGAGGGCCAGGTCCACGGCGGTCTCGTCGACGGGCTCGGCATGGCGCTGATGGAGATCATCGAGTTCGACGAGAGCGGCAACTGCCTGGGCGGGTCCTTCATGGACTACCTCATCCCGACCGCCCTGGAGTGCCCGGACTGGGAGACCGGCTTCACCGTGACCCCGTCGCCGCACCACCCGATCGGCGCCAAGGGCGTCGGGGAGTCCGCGACCGTCGGGTCCCCGCCGGCCTTCGTCAACGCGGTCGTCGACGCGCTCCACCCGCTCGGCATCCGCAACATCGACATGCCGATGACGCCGTCGCGGGTGTGGGACGCGATCCAGGGCCACCCCCGGCCCCCGGTCTAGGAGAGAGCGAGCGAGGAGAGGACGATGAGCGTCGTCACCGACCGTGCGCTGGAGCTGACCGCCTCCCGCACACCCTTCGTCCACGCGACCGTGGTGCGCGCGCAGGCCCCGGCCTCCGCCTGCTCCGGGGACGAGGCGATCATCCTGCCGGACGGCTCGATCGAGGGCTTCGTCGGCGGCCAGTGCGCCGAGGGCTCGGTCCGGGTGGCCGCGCTGGCCGCCCTCGACTCCGGCGCCAGCACCCTGCTGCGGGTGCTGCCCGAGGAGGGCGGGGAGTTCCCGGACACGCCGGGGGCGCAGGTGGTGGTCAACCCCTGCCTGTCGGGCGGGGCCGTCGAGATCTTCCTCAAGCCGGTGCTGCCGCCGCCCGTCGTGGAGATCGTCGGCCAGTCGCCGATCGCCCGGTCCCTGGAGCAGATGTGCGAGGTCCTGGGGTATGCGACGCGCCGCTCCCTGCCGGACGCCGCGCCGGAGAGCTCGGCCGCAGTCGTGATCGCCACCCACGGCAGGGACGAGGAGGAGTCGATCCGGCGCGCCCTGGAGGCCGACGTGCCCTACATCGCCCTGGTGGCCAGCCCGCGCCGCGGCTCTGCGGTGCTGGACGAGCTGGGCCTGAGCTGCTGCCAGCGCGAGCGGATCAGCACCCCCGCCGGCCTGGACCTCGGCGCCCGGACGGCGGGCGAGGTCGCGGTCTCGATCCTGGCGGAGATCGTCGGCCGGCTCCGGCACGGCGAACTCGGCGCAGCGCCCGCCGAGCCGTCGGGGGCCACGGTCGGCCCCGAGGGCGGCGAGGAGCCCGCGGAGCAGGCTGCCCCGTCCGGGACGGGAGCACCGGAGGTGCACGTCGACCCCGTCTGCGGGATGAGCGTCATACCCGGCGAGGGGGTGCCCCACCTGGTGACGGACGAGGGGACCATCTGGTTCTGCAACCCGCGCTGCCGGGACGCGCACGCCGCCGCGCTGGGAGTGTCGTGACGCAGGAGTCACCGGGCTCTGCGGCGCGTTCCCCCGAGGAGCTGGTCACGCTCCTCGAGGGGACCGGCTACCTCCTCGACCAGGGCACCGCGACCGCGCTCTCGCTCGCCCTGACCCTGGGCCGGCCCCTGCTGGTGGAGGGCGAACCAGGCGTCGGCAAGACCAGCCTGGCCAAGGAGCTGGCCAGGGCGCTGGGGACGCCGCTGATCCGGCTTCAGTGCTACGAGGGGCTGACCCTGGCCGAGTCCCTCTACGAGTGGAACTACCAGCGGCAGCTGCTCGCGGCCCGGCTCGCCGAGGTCCATCAGGACCGCCTGGTCGAGGCGGACCTGTTCACCGAGGAGTTCCTCCAGGAGCGTCCGGTGCTCAGGGCGCTGCGGCACCCCGGCCCCGAGCCGGCGGTGCTGCTCATCGACGAGATCGACCGCGCGGACGACGAGTTCGAGGCGCTGCTGCTGGAGGTGCTCGGCGAGCGGTCGGTGACGGTGCCGGAGATCGGCACGTTCGAGGCGACGGTTCCCCCGGTCGTGCTGCTGACCTCCAACCGCAGCCGCGAGCTGCACGACGCGCTGCGCCGTCGCTGCCTCTACCACTGGATCGAGTTCCCCGACGCCGTGCGGGCGGCCGCGATCCTGCGCGCCCGGGTGCCCGGGGCGAGCGAGGCCCTGATCGCCTCGACCAGCGAGTTCGTCGGCCGCGCCCGGACCCTCGAACTGGACAAGCCCCCGGGCATGGCGGAGGTCATCGACTGGGTCTCGGCGCTGGGCGCGCTGGGCGTGGCAGAGCTGACCGACGAGCGCGCGGCCCACGCGATGAGCGCGCTGGCCAAGACCCCCGACGACCGCGTGGAGCTGCTGCGGGTGCTGACCTCCGCCCCGGCCTAGCCATGACCGCCGTGCTCCCCAGGATCGACCGGGCCGCGTTCGTGACCGCCCTGCAGCGCCGGCTCCGGGACGCGGGCGTGGCCGTCGGCCCGACCGCGGCCGCCGACCTGGTGGCGGCGCTGCGGCACCCCTTCCCCCGCGACCTGTCCGAGCTCTACTGGGTGACCAGGGTGACGATGGTCTCCGACCGCCCGGAGATCCCCGTCTTCGACCGGGTCTTCGCCGCCGTCTTCGAGAACGCGGTCCTGCGGCTCGACCCCGTGACCCGGAGCCAGCAGGGTGCCGCGACGCCGCCGGAGCCGCCACCTCCCGGGGGCCGGGTGCCCGACGCCGGGGCGGGGGAGTCCGACCAGGGCCTGCCCTGGGTGTCGCGCCGGGAGCTGTCCCCGGCCGAGCAGGGCGCCGACGACGGTCACGCGCTGCCGGAGCTGCGGCCCAGCGCGCTCGAGGCCGCGAGCACGCTGCCCTTCACCGAGCTGTCCGCCGAGCAGATGGCCCAGCTCAGCCGGTGGGTCGAGCAGACCACCGGGTGGCCGTGGCGGCCGTCCCGGCGCATGCGCCCGGACCCGCGGGGCCGGCGCATCGCCCTGCGACGCACCCTTGCCCAGGCCCGGCGCACCGGGCACGAGCTGATCTTCCTCGCGCGGGAGAGCCGTCGCCGCCGGCCGCGCCGGATCGTCCTGGTCTGCGACGTCAGCCAGTCCATGCAGCAGGTGGCGGCTGCCCACCTGCACCTGATGCGCGCCCTCGCCCGGCAGCGCCGCGCCGAGGTGTTCGCCTTCTCGACCGGGCTGACCCGGCTGACCACCACCCTGCGGGAGTCCACGCCGGAGGAGGCGCTGTCGGCGGCGGCGGACCAGGTCGCCGACCGGCTCGGCGGCACCCGGATCTCGACCTCGCTCCGCTCCCTCATGGACTCCCACCACGGGGAGCTGCTCCGCGGCGCCGTGGTCGTCATCGCCTCGGACGGCTGGGACAGCGACCCGCCCCAGCAGATGGCCGCGACGATGGCCCGGCTGCGCCGGCGCGCGCACACGGTCGTCTGGCTCAACCCGCGGGCGGCCGCGCCGGACTTCGTGCCCGGGGCGGGCGCGCTGGTGGCCGCGCTGCCGCACTGCGACCTGATGCTGCCGGCGCACTCGTTCGCCTGCCTGCGGGACGCGCTCGAGGTCGTCGCCGGTCAGCGTCCCGCGGCGGGGCTCAGCTCCACAGCGTGACGTGGACCGAGGGGCGGAAGCGTCCCGACGTCACCCCGGCCCCGCGGATCATCGCCTGGATGGCCCGGGGCGTGGTCACGAACCGGGCGAGCTCGGCGGCCGGGCTGCCGGGCTCCTGGGCGTCGGCGTCCCTGATCCGCAGCAGGTCCCACGACGCGGTGCGCACGAGGTCCGGGACGTCCACGCGGGCGAGGCTGCCGACGGCCAGCTCCTTGCCGACGGTGAACGAGAGGGCGGGGGCGATCCCGGGGGAGCGCTTGACCTCCTCGGTGGCGGCGGTCTGGCTCTGGAAGATCCGCTGGCGCTCCTCGGGCACCCGCAGGCTGCGCAGGACCTGCGGCACGACCCCCAGCCCCGCCGCCCCGGACGGCCCGACGAACCAGGTGTGGTGGCGGACGGCCGCCGCCCCGACGGTCCGGCCGGCGAGCGGGTGGCTCGTAGCGCAGGAAGGACTCGGCCGACACCTCCGGCGGCAGCCCGGGAGGGCGGGGACCGATGGCCACGTCGGCCGACCGGCTCAGCAGCAGGTCGACGAACGCCTCGGGCTGGTGGAGGCTGAGCTCGACGTCCAGGTCCGCGGCGCGCGAGGCGAAGCGCTCGATCAGGCCGGGTGCGGCATACTCCCCGAACAGGCTCGAGGAGGCGATCCGCAGCAGCCGGCGCCCGGACGCCGCCTGGGCCACCTCAGCCACGGTGCGGTCCTGCAGGCCGAGCAGCTCGTGGGCCCGGCGCGCGAGGCGGAGGCCGCCGGGGGTGAAGGCCAGCCCCGTCGACTGCCGGCCCACCAGCTGGTCGCCGAGCTCCTTGCGCAGCTGGGCGACGTGGAAGGAGATCGCGGACTCGGTGACGCCGAGCTCCTCGGCCGCCAGCTTGAAGGAGCCCAGCCGCACGATCGCGGCGTAGGCGCGCAACTGGGTCGGGGTCATCGTCCACCTTTGGCACGACGGGAGGTCACGAGCGGGAGGTCACGAGCAGCTCACGTGCAGTCTAGGGGAACGACCTGGCCCGTCGGGCGGACCGTCCGGGGGGAGCAGGCGGGCCGGGTCGACGGCTAGAGTTTTCGCACCGCGCTCCTCCGTCGCTGCTCCAGGGCCGCAAGACTCCGTCGAAGGGAAGCGGCGCATGAGAACCTGCCCCTGCTGGCCACCGCCGACATTCACCGCCGTCCTCGACTGGGACTACTTCCGCAACGCGACCTACTCCGAGAGCTCCGGCGACGCGGTCGGCCTGGCGAAGGTCACCTCGATCGTCAAGGAAGCGCGCGAGGAGGTGGGGGAGGGCACCCGATGGCGACGGCATACAACCTGTTGGACTACGACGCCCAGGTGGGCGGCAGGTCCACGCTCTCGCACATGAGGGAAGCTGACCGTCTTGGTCTGGGGGTCCTAAGTCCCCGCGTACCGGGCCGAGCTTGCTGCCGCGCTTCCGGCACTGTCTGGCTTACCGCAGCCGCATGGCACATGAACCGCGCTCTTGCCCTCTTATGGCTGTTTGGTTTCACCCGGCGACACACCGGCGGCCAGTTCGAAATAAGTCCCAAGCAGGGCGTCCGAGAGTGGTTGCGGACCTGCACCGGATGCCGACGCCACTTCCAGGGTGACGGCCGTGACGTGCCCCGGGTCGCCGAGGTCGCCATCATGTGCCAGGAGCTTCACGTCCACGTCGGCGAGGGAGACTCTCGCGTGGTAGTCGTCCCTTTCGCGCGTCTCGCCGCCCAGGGCGTGCAGCACATCCAGCGAGCGCGCGAGATCGCCTGTGGTTGCACGCACACCGGTCACCCGTTCCACCCCGTTGGGATGGTCGCTGCGCGCGCCCTGCCAACGCACGTCCTCAGTGGCATCCCACTCGATGAGGAACGGATGGGGGGAGAGCCACTGATTGTCGTCGATCAGGACAGTACGCCAACTGACGGCACGGCCGTCGGGCTGGCGCCGCTTCATGGCGTGCGGGCCGCTCGTGGCGATGCCGGCCGCTTGGAGTCGCGTGGCCGCGGCCTCCAGATCCTTTACCTCTAGGGCGTACCCGAGCAGACCAGAGGCGTGCGCGTCCAGGAACTCGGCAGCCTGCCGACGGCTTCCGCCGGCGGCCAGGGCGAGGGAACGGTCCTCGACCGTCAGGAGCTCCAGGTAGCCGGTGTCCAGGCGGACCAGCTCGTTGGCCGTCCCGCGTCCGACGTGCTGTCCGCCGTCGGCGACGTGGAATCCGGAACGCACCAGGGCCAGCCGGCCGGCGTCGAGGTCACGCACGCCGAGGACCACGTGGTCTAGTCGCATGACCGTCACCGTCCTCGGGGGCCTCAGGAGCGGTCGAAGATGATGTCCATCGAGTGCTCCACGTGCTGACGGGCGAGGTCTGCCGCCTCGTCCGCGCGTCCCTCGAGAATGGCGTGAGCGATCGCCTCATGTTCGCTCCAGGAGCGGCTCAGCAGCTCCTGGTCGTAGACACCCACGATCCGGTTGTTAAGGCCGTAGACACGGGTCCGGAGGATCTGCGAACGCAGGCGCTCATTGTGGGCGGCTGCGATGACGGCGTCGTGAAAGTCCTCATTGGCCTTCACTCGTGCCCGGCCGGCGAGGAAGCGCTGCTTGGCCTCGTCGTCGCGCACGGCAGCGAGGACCTCTCTGTCGTGCTCGTCGAAGCGTGCCGCCGCCAGACGGGCGGCCTGTCCCTCCAGCCCGGCACGGACCTCGTAGATCTCGCGGATTTCCTCGGGGGTGTGTTCGTAGACCACCCACCTGCGGCGTCGCGACACGATGAGTCCGTCAGAGGCCAGGCGTTGCATCGACTCGCGAACGGGAGTGCGGCTCACGCCCAGCCGCTCGGCGATCTCAGCCTCGATGACCGGCTGGTTCGGCCATAGATCGCCGTGCACGATCTCTGAGCGCAGGGTCTGGTACACGCGCTCCGACAGCATGCCGCCGAGCTCGTGGGTGGCCCCATCCTGCGCAGCCATCTCAGTACACAGGCCTCTCGGCGTTGCCGTCGAGCGCGGTCTGCCACGCGGGGACAGGCGGCAGGACGTCAATCATGTGTGGAACCTCGATGTCCAGGTAGAGAGGCTTGGGATCGCGGGCGAAGTCTTCCACAAGCTCACGTAGGCGCTCAAGGGTGGACACCCGCTCGGCGGCCAGGCCGCACCCTTCCGCGACCTTGACTGCGTCGATGGTGCCGGGGTCGACCCCGAAATAGCGCTGCCCGATGTAGAGGTGCTGCAGCATCTTGATCCAGCCTAGTGAGTGGTTGGTGAACTGCACGTAGAGGATCGGCAGCTGGAACCGACTGACCGTCTCCAGCTCGCCGCAAGCCATCGCGAAGGAGCCGTCTGCCGTCACCGAGACCACCGGTTGGTCAGGCTGAGCGATGCTGATACCGACCGCTGCCGGGATGGCATAGCCCATTGGCCCGTGTCCGCGCGGGATGATCACGTCCCTCGCGGGACGCCGCACGCGACGGTAGGTCGCGACGTTGGGCGTGGGGGTGCCGGGGTCGGCCACCCATGCCACCTGCCCGCCCAAGATCTCGTCCACGGCTTCGACAACGGCTCGCGGGTGGAGCTGACCCTCCTTGAGCTCGGCTGTGTCCCGCTGCCTCGCCCAGGCGTCCTTCGCCGTGCCGATCTCCTGCTTCCGCGTGGCACGGGCCTCTGTCTTCGCCTCCGGGATGCTCTCCAGGAGTTGACGCAGCACGGTCTTGGCGTCCCCCACGAGCCTGACGGCCTCAGGGAAGTTGCGACCAGCACGTGCCGGGTCGATGTCGATCTGGATCACCGCGGTGCCCCGCCTGGCGGGACCTTGCCAGCTGTTGGTGTCCGTAGCGTTGGCCCGCGTGCCGACGAGGAGGACGACATCGGCCGCCGCCATGTGATCGTTGGCGTAGGGGCGGCCGCCGTTGTTGCCCACCACGCCCAAGGCCCAGGGGCTCTCGTCGCTGATGACCCCCCGCCCATGGATGGTCGTGGCCACGGGGATGGCACCGCGCTCTGCGAGTTCCTCCAGCTCGGACCAGGCACCCGAGGAGTGCACGCCCGAACCCGCCATGATCGCCGGCCGCTCGGCGCGCTTCAGGAGCTGTACCGCTTGAGCCACGGCGTCGTCCGGCGCAGCCTCCCGGAGACCGGGGATGTCAACCAGGCGCTCCTGGGTCGGCGACATGTCCAGCGCGTCGCTGTCCACGACTTCGTCGAGGACGTCCTCGGGAAAGATGAGCGCCACTGGCCCGGGCCGGCCCTCCACCGCGCTCCGCAGGGCCTCCGCCGCGCGCTTGGGGATATCTGCGGCGTGCTCGACGACGGCGGTGTGCTTGGTCACCGCTGAGAAGAGCGCGACCTGGTCGATCTCGGTGAGCGCTCCCGAACCGCGGCTGCTGCGATGGATGTCTGACGTGATGAGGAGCACGGGGATGCCGGAGGCCATGGCCTCACCGAGTCCGCCGACGACGTAGGTCGTGCCGCCGCCGGAGGAGACCTCGACGGTGCCGACTCTGCCTGACACACGCGCGAAGCCGTCTGCCATCGCTGCAGCGTGGCGCTCATCGCGGGCGAGCACGTGCCGGAGCCGGTCAGTCCTGGAGTTCAGTGCGTCGTAGAACACCACACCGGTGTCCCCAGGGACCCCGAAGATCGTCTCGACGCCCAGCCCGATGAGCGACTCAGCCAGGACGTCCGCCCCGCGCACCTTTGTCATGCCGCCTGCCTCCCGTGTGAATCTATGGGTCGCGCTCTTGCGCCCAAGGTAATGAGCATGCAATATTGCATGCGAAACGGATCGCGTCAAGGAGGGCGATGGCCCGGACGAGGAGGACCATGCCGCGCACCAGCGAGATCTGCCAGTTCACGAGCGGATTGCGCATCGAGGATCTCCCCGGGGAGGTGCTCGACCGCGCGGTTCTGGCGCTGCGTGACCTCCTGGGTATTGCGCTCGCGGAGGCGCGCTCACCTGTCACAGATCAGCTGCTGCGTGTCGCCCGACTCGCTGGCGGCGAGGGCCCCTGTCTCGTCCCCGGACGATCTGAGCGGCTCTCCCCGTTCTGGGGCGCTGCCGTGATGGGGGCGAGCGTCCATCACGCCGAGCTCGACGATGGTCACCGAGGGGGGCACGTGCACCCGGGCGTGACCACCATCCCGGCCCTCCTCATGGAGGCGCAACGTCGACGGACGTCGGGGGGGAGCCTGCTGGCGGGGCTCGTGGCGTCCTACGAGGTCAGCATCCGCGTCGGGGAGGCTATCAGCCCCGAGGCGCAGTACGAGCGCGGCTTCCACATCCCTGGCCTGGTGGGCACGCTGGGCTCTCTCGTCGGCGTCGGCCGGGTGCGCGGGCTGGGGCCGCGGGAGCTCGAAGAGGCGGTGGGGACAGCGGTTCTCGGGCCTCTGACCCCGTTCGTCGCGTTCA
>QEUR01000122.1 GCA_003577095.1 Acidobacteriota bacterium | reverse complement strand
GCGTCCGACCCGGGGTACCGTCCGGGGCATGGCCACGCACGAGGTCACCAACCAGCCGCCCCCGCGCGTCGACGTCGACGAGCTCGCCCTCAACACCCCGCTCGTCGAGGGCGTGCGGCGCCACGACGCCGGGTGGTCGTTGGACCACCTGCACCAGGTGGGCCGGCTCGTCGGCAGCGGCGGCTTCCAGGAGGACGCCGCGGCCGCGCACCGCCACCCGCCCGTCCTGCGGACCCACGACCGGTGGGGCCGGCGGGTCGACGAGGTGGGCTACCACCCGGCATACCACCGGATCATCGGCGACGCCCTCGCCCACGGGGCCCACACGGCCGCCTGGGCGGACCCGCGACCGGGTGCGTCGGTGGCGCGCGCCGCCACCTTCATGATGTTCGCCCAGGTCGAGCCCGGCCACGCCTGCCCGGTGTCGATGACGCACGCGGCGGTGCCCAGCCTCGAGCTCTCCCCCGCCCTGGCGGAGGTCTGGCTGCCGAGGACGCTCAGCCGCGACTACGACCCGCGACTGGGGGCGGGCAAGACCTCGGCGGTCTTCGGCATGGCGATGACCGAGAAGCAGGGCGGCTCCGACGTGCGCGCCAACACGACCCGCGCCGTGGACGCCGGCGACGGGACGCACCGGCTGACCGGCCACAAGTGGTTCTGCAGCGCCCCCATGTCCGACGCCTTCCTCGTCCTGGCCCAGGCCGACGAGGGGCTCACCTGCTTCCTCGTGCCCCGCGTGCTGGAGGACGGCACCCGCAACACCTTCCGGATCCAGCGCCTCAAGGACAAGCTGGGCAACCGCTCCAACGCCTCGGCCGAGATCGAGCTCGAGGGCACGGTCGGCCACCTGGTCGGAGAGCCGGGCCGGGGCGTCCGCTCGATCATCGAGATGGTCGCGCGCACCCGCCTCGACTGCGTGCTCGGGAGCGCCGCCGGTATGCGGCAGTCCGTCGCCGAGGCGCTGTGGCACGCCCGGCACCGGTCGGCCTTCGGCGCCGCCCTGGTCGACCAGCCGGCCATGACCGCGGTCCTGGCCGACCTGGCGCTGGAGTCCGAGGCCGCGACCGCCACCGCCCTGATGCTGGCCCGTGCCCACGACGACGACCACGACGACGAGGACGACGTCGCCCTCCGGCGGCTGGCGACCGCCGTGGCCAAGTACTGGGTGTGCAAGCGCGGGCCCGGCCACGCCTACGAGGCGATGGAGTGCCTGGGCGGCAACGGCTACGTCGAGGAGTTCCCGCTGGCGATGCGCTACCGGGAGCAGCCGGTGATGGCGATCTGGGAGGGCTCGGGCAACGTCATCGCGCTCGACGTCCTGCGCACGCTGGCCAGGGAGCCGAGGGCGCTCAAGGCGTTCGAGGCCGAGGTGGGTCTGGCGCGGGGCGGGCACCCCCTGCTCGACGAGCACCTGCGCCGCAGCGGCGAGCTGGCCGCGCAGGTCGCCGCGGCCCCGCCCGCCGAGGCCGCCGGCCGGGCCCGCGAGCTGGTCGCTGCGCTGGCGCTGGCGCTGCAGGCCTCGCTGCTGGTGCGCTTCGCCCCGGACCCGGTCGCGGACGCGTTCGTCGCCTCCCGGCTGGGGCCGGCCGGCGACCACCTCTACGGCGTGCTCCCCCGGCGGACCGACACCGCCGCGATCCTGCGCCGCCACTGAGCCGGGCGCCCGCACGGACCACGAGGCAACGAACGGCAACAGTTGGCACGCGCTTCGCCCGGACTATTCAATGGAGCGGAGACGGGCCACCCCTACCCGTCCCCCGTCCCCGAAGGAGAAGCACCCCATGCGGACCACGTCCCGACTCGCACTCACCGGCATCGCGACAGCGGCGGCCCTCACCCTCGCCGCCTGCGGCGGCTCCGGCGACGCGGCCGGCTCGGGCGACGGCAAGACCATGAAGCTCGCGCTCAACCAGACCGAGGACCACCCCTCCTTCATCGCGCTGGAGGCCTTCGGCGAGGAGCTCAGCGAGGCCACCGACGGCCGCTGGGACATCGAGGTCTACCCGAACGCCACGCTCGGCGCCCAGGACGAGACCATCCAGCTGGTCAGCGACGGCAGCATCGACCTGTCGATCGTCTCGGCCCCCCAGCTGGAGAACCTCAACAAGGACTTCGTCGTCTTCAGCCTGCCCACCGTCTTCGACTCCGTCGACACGCAGATGAGCACCATCAACGACATGGACGTCGTGGGCGACGTCTACGCCAGCCTCGAGGACTCGCACAAGTTCACCGTGGTCGGCGGCATCACCCAGGGCGCGCGCAGCTTCTACACCAAGGACGGCGCCGTGACCACGCCCGCAGACATGCAGGGCCTGAAGGTCCGTGTCCAGGAGAGCCCCGTCTTCATCTCGATGATGGAGGCGCTCGGCGCCTCCCCCACCCCGATGGCCTTCGGCGAGGTCTACACCGGCCTGCAGTCCGGCGTCATCGACGGGGCCGAGAACAACGAGGTCTCCTACTTCACCCAGAAGCACTTCGAGGTCGCGCCCTACTTCTCCTACTCCCGCCACCTCATCGGCGCCGACTTCCTCATCGCCGGCACCCCGGTGCTCGAGTCGATGTCCGAGGAGGACCGGGCGGCCTTCGACGAGGCCTGGCAGAACACCTGGAAGTACCACACCGAGCTCTGGAACGAGGCCACCGAGGAAGCCATCACCGAGGCCGAGGCCGGCGGGGCGACCTTCACCGAGGTCGACGCCCAGGCCTTCGCCGACGCGCTGTCGCCGCTGATCGACCAGTTCGTCACCACCGACACGCAGCGCGCGCTGTACGACGGCATCAAGGGCGCCGCGGAGTAGTCTCCCAGGCACCACGACGAGCCAGGGGCGCCGGACGGGCAGGGTCCGACGGCGCCCCCAGCCGTTCCCGGACCACCCCCGCACAACGCGGGCCGGGACCCCATACCACCCCCTCACCCAGCGCTCCGGACACAGGCGACCAGGAGGAACGATGAGCACCGAACCAGCAGACCCTGGCGGGGACCCGCCGGAGGGCCCGGTCCGCTGGGCTCCCCTCGTGTCGGCGCTCGGCGGTGTCCGGCGCGTCGTCGACGGCGTGCTCGCGGCCCTGTGCCTGGTCGTCTTCACCGCGCTGGTGATCATCGTCTCCTGGCAGGTCTTCACGCGCGAGGTCCTCAACTACTCGGCGCCGTGGACCGAGGAGGCCGCCCGCTACACCTTCGTGGTGCTGGCCCTCGTGGCCGCCGCCTACGTCTTCTCCGAGCGGGGCCACATCGCGGTCGAGATGCTCGTCGAGAAGTTCCCGGCCCGCGGGCAGCTGGTCATGGGCCTGGTGATCGAGGCGATCGTCATCTTCTTCACCGCCTTCGTCTTCGTCTGGGGCGGCTGGCGCATCGCGCTCAACGCCTGGGCCCAGCACCTGTCCACGCTGCCGCTGACGGTCGGCCAGGTCTACCTGGTGATGCCCGTGGCCGGCGTGCTCATCATCTTCTACTCCGTCTACCACGTCGTCGGCATCCTCGCCGGCGTGGAGTCGGCCACGCCGGAGTTCGACGAGAACGCGGAGGCGATCTGACATGGACACCACGGTCCTCGTCGCCACGATCGTCCTCGTCGGCGGCATGGCCCTGTTCATCGCGATGGGCCTGCCCGTGGCCTACGCGATGGGCCTGCCCTCGGCGCTGGCCATCGTCATCCTGCTCAGCTGGGACGGTGCCGCGCTGACCTCGGCGCAGCGCATCCTGGCCGGCAGCAACTCCTTCCCGCTGCTCGCCATACCCTTCTTCATCCTCGCCGGCGGGTTGATGAACACCGGAGGCATAGCCCAGCGCCTCATCGACCTGGCGCTCGTGGTCTCGGGCCGGCTGCCCGCATCCCTGGCCCAGACCACCGTCGTGGCCAACGCGATGTTCGGCACCGTGTCCGGCGCCTCGGTCGCCGCGGCGGCGGCCGTCGGCACCGTGCTGAACCCGCCGATGCGGCAGGCCGGCTACGACCCGAAGTTCTCCGCGATGGTCAACGCGGTGTCCTCGCCGGCCGGCATGCTGCTGCCGCCGAGCAACACCTTCATCGTCTACTCGCTGGTGTCGGGCACCTCGATCGCCGCCCTCTTCATGGCGGGGGTCGGCCCGGGCCTGCTGTGGGCGCTGGTCTGCGTCATCATGGTGGCGCTCTACGCCCGCAAGCACCCCGAGCTCAAGGGCACCGGCGAGCGGCCCACGGTCGGGCAGGCCGCCCTCGTCCTCCTCCGCGCCCTGCCCGCCCTGCTGATGATCGTCGTGGTGATCGGCGGCATCCTGGCCGGGATCTTCACGGCGACCGAGTCGGCCGTCATCGCCGTCCTCTACTGCCTGCTGCTCGGCCTGGCGCAGCGCACCCTGCCGGTGCGCTCGCTGCCCGGCGTGCTGCTGGAGGCCTCCAAGGTCACCGGCATCATCATGCTGCTCATCGGCATGTCCGGCGTGCTGGGCTGGGTCCTCTCCTTCGCGCGGCTCCCGCAGCTGGTGGCCGAGTCGATGCTCGGCCTCACCGAGAACCGGGTGGTCATCGTGCTGATCATCATGGTCGTGCTGCTCCTGGCGGGCACCGTGATGGACCCGACGCCGGCCATCCTGATCTTCACGCCGATCTTCCTGCCGGTGGTGACCGAGCTGGGCATCAGCCCGATCCACTTCGGCGCGATGATGGTCTTCAACATGTGCCTGGGCAACATCTCGCCCCCGATCGGCAACAACCTCTTCGTCGCCGCCCGCGTCGGCGAGGTCCGCCTGGAGGGGCTGATCAGCAAGCTGTGGCCCTTCTTCTGGGCGCTCGTCGTGGCGCTGTTCGTGGTGGCCTTCGTCCCGCAGCTGTCCGTCTGGCTGCCCACCACGCTCGGCCTGATGGACGCGGCTCCGTAACCCGGCCCTCGGCCGACCCCGCCCTCCGCGCGTCCTGTGGAGGCAAACGGTTCCTGTCGCGGCTAGGAACACGCGCGAGGAACGGTTTCCCTCTGCAGGACGCCCGGGCGGCGACGGCCGGGCCCGCCGGGGCGGCGGGACCGTCCGGCAGGGGGCTCTCAGCAGCCGACGAGGCGCTGGGCCAGGTAGCCCTCCACCTGGTCCAGGGCGATGCGCTCCTGGCTCATCGTGTCGCGCTCGCGCACGGTGACCGCCTGGTCCTGGAGCGTGTCGAAGTCGACCGTGACGCAGAACGGCGTGCCGATCTCGTCCTGGCGGCGGTAGCGGCGCCCGATCGCACCGGCGTCGTCGAAGTCGACCATCCAGTGCCGGCGCAGCACGGCGGCCAGGTCGCGGGCCTTGGGCGAGAGGTCGGCGTTGCGCGACAGCGGCAGGACCGCGACCTTCATCGGGGCCAGCCGGGGGTCCAGGCGCAGCACCGTGCGCTTGTCGACCCCGCCCTTGGTGTTGGGCGCCTCGTCCTCGGTGTAGGCCTCGACCAGGAAGGTCATCAGCGACCGCGACAGGCCGGCCGCCGGCTCGATGACGTAGGGGGTGTAGCGCTCCCCCGTCGTCTGGTCGAAGAAGGTCAGGTCGGCACCGGAGTGCTCGGCGTGCGTGGACAGGTCGAAGTCGGTGCGGTTGGCGATGCCCTCCAGCTCGCCCCACTCGCTGCCGGTGAAGTTGAACCGGTACTCGATGTCCACCGTCCGCTTGGAGTAGTGGGAGAGCTTCTCCTGGGGGTGCTCGTAGTGCCGCAGGTTCTCGGGGGCGATGCCCAGGTCGGTGTACCAGCGGGTCCGCTCGGCCAGCCAGTACTCCAGCCACTCCTCGTCCTCGCCCGGCTTGACGAAGTACTCCATCTCCATCTGCTCGAACTCGCGCGTGCGAAAGATGAAGTTGCCGGGCGTGATCTCGTTGCGGAAGCTCTTGCCCACCTGCGCGATGCCGAAGGGCGGCTTCTTGCGCGCCGCACCCATGACGTTGGCGAAGTTGACGAAGATGCCCTGCGCGGTCTCCGGGCGCAGGTAGTGCAGCCCCGACTCGTCCTCGACGGCACCGAGGTACGTCTTGAGCATCATGTTGAACTCGCGCGGCTCGGTCCATGCCTTGTTGCCGCAGTTGGGGCAGGCGATGTCGGCCAGCGGCACGTCGTCGGGGTCGACCTGCCTGCCCTTCCTGGCCAGCTTGTCGGCCACGCCCTCCTGCAGGTGGTCGGCGCGGAAGCGCTTGTGGCAGGACTGGCACTCGGTCAGCGGGTCCGAGAAGGCGCCGACGTGGCCGGAGGCCACCCAGACCTGACGCGGCAGGATGATCGAGGAGTCCAGCCCGACGACGTCGTCGCGCGTCTGCACCATCGAGCGCCACCACTGCCGCTTGATGTTCTCCTTGAGCGCCACGCCCAGCGGCCCGTAGTCCCACGCCGACCTCGTGCCTCCGTAGATCTCCCCGCTCGGGAAGACGAAACCCCTCCGCTTGGCGAGGGACACGACGAGATCGACGGTAGAGGTCTTGGCCATGAGGGCCAGTCTAAGGGGGCCGCGGCGGGCCTCCGGCCACCGACTACGCTGGCGCTCGTGTCCTCCGCTCCCCCCTCCGAGCCCGCCTCCGCCGCCGGCCCCGGGCCGCTCCGTCGCCGCATCGAGCAGGCGTCCCTCCCGGCCCTCGAGCTGCTCGCGCGGCTGCCGGTCTGGCTGCCCTTCCTCGTCCTGCTGCTGCTCATGGTCGGGGGTGGCTTCCTCGGCGGCGTGGTCGGCTGGGTGCTGGTCGGCGCGGCCCTGGCGTTCATCTTCTGGCTGCTCTACCTGTCATGGCCGCGGCTGACCGCGGTCGAGCGGGTCATGCGGCTGGCGGTCCTGCTGCTCTTCCTGGTGGTCGCGGTGACCCAGCTCGTCCCGCGCGGCTGACACTCGTTTTGACAATCATTCTCATCTGACGGCAGACTGGGGGTCATGCCGCGACTCCCCCGTGCCCTGCTGGCCGTCCCTCTCGCCCTCGCCCTGGCGGCCTGCGACGCGGACGGCGACGGCACCACCGCCGACGGCGGCGACGACGGCCTGCAGCTGGTGGCCAGCTTCTACCCGCTGGAGTACCTCCTCGACCGCGTCGCCGGCGACCACGCGAGCGTCGTCACGCTCACCGCGCCCGGCGTCGACCCGCACGAGGTGGAGCTCAGCCCGCGCTCGGTCGGGTCGCTCGGGTCGGCCGACCTGGTGGTCTACGAGTCGGGTATGCAGCCCGCCGTCGACGACGCGGTGGCCCAGCAGGCGGCCGACCACAGCTTCGACGTGGCACCCGCCGCCGACCTCCTGCCGTTCGACGAGGAGAACCCGGACGACCACGCCCGCGAGCACGACGACGCGGGCGGCGACGAGGCCGACCACGACCACGGCCCCCTGGACCCGCACTTCTGGCTCGACCCCCAGCGCTACGGGCGGGTCGCGACCGCGCTCGGCGAGCGCCTGGGCGAACTGGACCCCCGGCACGCCGACGACTACCACGCCGCCGCCGCAGACCTGGTCGACGACCTCACCGCGCTCGACGAGGAGCTCGCCGCCGGCCTGGCCAGCTGCCAGGTGCGCGAGGTCGTGACCACCCACGACGCCTTCGGCTACCTCGGCGCCCGCTACGACCTGCACGTCACCGGGATCACCGGCATCTCCCCCGAGTCCGAGCCCTCGCCCGCCCGGCTGGCCGAGGTCGCGGCCCTGGTCGAGGAGCTCGGGGTCAGCACCGTCTACGCCGAGCCGCTCCTGCCCCGGGCGATCGCCGAGACCGTCGCCGGCGAGACCGACGCCCAGGTGCTCACGCTCGACCCGGCCGACGGGCTCAGCGGCGCGGGCTCGGACGCGGACTACCTGGAGATCATGCGCACCAACCTGGCGACGCTGCGCGAGGGGCAGGGGTGCTCGTGAGCACCGCTGCCACACCGGTCCTGCGGCTCCGCTCGGCCGCCTTCGGCTACGACGGCAAGCCGGTCGTCACCGACGTCGACCTCGAGGTCGGCCGCGGTCAGGTCGTGGCGGTGCTGGGCCCCAATGGCTCGGGGAAGAGCACCCTCGTCAAGGGGCTGCTCGGGCTCTCCGAGCACCTCTCCGGCCAGGTCGAGGTGCTGGGCGTCCCCCTGGCCCGGCTACGCGACCGGACCCGGATCGGCTACGTGCCCCAGCGGCATACCCTCGTGGGCGGGGTGCGCGCCACGGTGACCGAGGTGGTGGACACCGGCCTGCTGGCCACCCGGCCGTGGTGGCGCCCCGCCAGCCGCACCGAGAAGGAACGCGTCCTGGAAGCGGTGGAGGCCGCCGGTCTGGGCGACCGGGCGCGCTTCGACGTCGACACCCTCTCCGGCGGCCAGCAGCGACGCGTCCTCATCGCCCGTGCCCTGGTCGCCCGCCCCGAGGTGCTCGTCATGGACGAGCCGACCGCCGGTGTGGACCGGGCCAGCCAGGAGGTGCTGGCGGATGTGCTGCACCGGCTCGCCGACGCCGGGACCACGCTCGTCGTGGTGACGCACGAGCTGGCGGCACTGCGGGGCATCGTCGACCGGATCGTCGAGGTCGACACCGGTCACCTGACCTTCGACGGGACGCCCGAGGGGTATGCCGTGCACCGCGCCGAGGCGACCCGACTCGCCGGGAAGGCGGCGCTGTCATGACCGAGATGCTGAGCCTGGACTTCATGCGCAACGCGCTGCTGGCCGCCCTCTTCGTGGGGCTGGCGGCGCCGACGGTCGGGATCTTCCTGGTGCAGCGGAGGCTCTCGCTCATCGGGGACGGACTGGGCCACGTGGCGCTGGCCGGCGTCGCCGTAGGCGTCCTCACCGACCGGTCGCCGGTGCTCACGGCCCTGGTCACGGCAGTGGTCGCGGCGGTGGCGATCGAGCTCGTCCGCGCGCGCGGCCGCACCTCGGGCGACGTGGCGCTGGCGCTGATGTTCTACGGGGGCATCGCCGCCGGCGTGGTCATCATCAACCGGTCCGCGGGAGCCCAGACCGGGAGCCTGACCGGCTACCTGTTCGGCGCCATCACCACGACCTCGCGCGCGGACCTGGTGGTCTTCGGCGTCCTGTCGGCGGTGATCGTCGCGGTCACGCTGGTGCTGCGGCCCCGGCTGTTCGCGGTCGCCGGCGACCGCGCTGATGATCGTCCCGAACGCCGCCGCCCAGCAGATCTCCGGCAGCTTCCGCGCGACCAACCGGTGGGCCGTCCTCTTCGGCGTGCTCTCCGCCGTGGGGGGCGTGACCGCCTCCTACCAGCTGGACACCGCCTCCGGCGGGACCATCGTGCTGCTGGCCATCGCGCTCTTCTTCCTCGCCGCCGGCTCCGGCGCCGTGCTCCGCGCGCTCTCGCGTCGCCGCCACCGGCGTGCCGAGCGGCACGCCCACGAGCACGGGCCCGACTGCGGCCACGAGGCGGTCCCGCACGGCGACCACGTCGACTACCTCCACGACGGCCACCGGCACGCCGCCCACGAGGGCCACTACGACGAGCACCACCCGGACCCCGAGCACGAGGAGGCCACGCCGTGACGAGCCCGACCAGCCCGACCACCCGCGGGCGACGTCCCACCCGCCAGCAGGCCGCCGTGATCGAGCAGCTGGAGCGCACCGAGGACTTCACCAGCGCCCAGGACCTGCACGCCCGGCTGCGCGAGGAGGGCGCCCGCGTGGGCCTCGCGACCGTCTACCGGACGCTCACCGCCCTGGCGGCCGCCGGGGAGATCGACACGCTCCGGACCGACGACGGAGAGGCGGTCTACCGGATGTGCTCCGCCGGGCACCACCACCACCTGGTGTGCCGCGAGTGCGGCCGCGCGGTGGAGATCGCCGGACCGGCCGTCGAGCGGTGGGCCGACCGGGTCGCGGGAGAGCACGGCTTCACCGAGGTGGAGCACACCCTGGAGGTCTTCGGCCGCTGCGCGACCTGCGCGGCCCGCTGACGCCGCTCGCGCCCGTCGACCGGGTCGGCATCGTCGGCAGCAGCTCCTCCTGTCAGCTTCCGGAGGGCCTGTCCACCGCGCCGCCGTAGCGCCGGTCGCGAGCGGCATACTCCTCGATCGCGGCCCACAGGTCGCGGCGGTCGTAGTCCGGCCACAGCACGTCCTGGAAGACCATCTCGGCGTAGGCGCTCTGCCACAGCATGAAGTTGGACGTGCGCTGCTCGCCCGAGCTGCGCACGAACAGGTCCACGTCCGGCACCTGCGGGTGGTAGAGGTAGCGCGCGACCGTCCGCTCGTCCACGCCCCGCGGCGACAGCCGTCCTGCCCGCACGTCCTCGGCGATGCGCCGCACGCCGTCGGCGACCTCGGCCCGACCGCCGTAGTTGACGCAGAAGTTGAGGGTGATCACGTCGTTGTCGCGGGTCTGCCGCTCGGCCTGCTCCAGCTCGGAGATGACCGAGCGCCACAGCCGCGGGCGGCGGCCGGACCAGAACATCCGCACGCCCCAGGAGTCCAGCTGGTCGCGGCGACGGTGGATGACGTCACGGTTGAAGCCCATGAGGAAGCGCACCTCGTCGGGGCTGCGCCGCCAGTTCTCGGTGGAGAAGGCGTAGGCGCTGAGGCACTCCACCCCGATCTCGATCGCCCCGGCCACGACGTCCAGGAGCGAGGCCTCCCCCGCCTCGTGGCCCTCGGTCCGCCTCAGCCCCCGCTGGTTGGCCCACCTGCCGTTGCCGTCCATGACGATCGCGACGTGCCGGGGCACCAACTCGCGCGGCACCGCGGGCGGACGCGCGCCGCTGGGGTGCGGGAAGGGCGCGACGGGGCTGCGGGTGGTCATCGGTCAGTGGATCCTCTCGACGTGGCGCAACGACCTCACCCCGCGCTCCAGGTGCCACTGCAGGTATGCGGCCACGAGCCCGCTCGCCTCGCTGCGGTGGCGTCGCTGGCTGGCGTCGGCGACCGTCCAGTCGCCGGTGAACAGGGCACCGAGCAGGTCGAGGGTCTCCGGCGCCGGGGCGGTCGAGCCGGGCGGCCGGCACGAGGGGCAGACCGACCCGCCCGAGGGGACGTGGAAGGCCCGGTGCGGGCCCTCCATGCCGCAGCGTGCGCAGTCGTGGAAGCTGGCGCGCCACCCGGCGATCGCCAGCGCGCGCACGAGATAGGAGTCCAGCACCAGGCGCGCCTCGTGCTCGCCGGAGGCGAGCGCGGCCAGGCCGCCGGCGAGGAGACGGAAGTGCTGCAGCGCCGGCTCCCCCTCCTCGGTGAGCTGCTCGCAGGTCTCGAGCATCACGTTGGCCGCGGTGAAGGAGGGGTAGTCACGGGCGATCGCCTCGCCGTAGGCGGCCAGCCCGTCGGCCTGGGTGACGGTGTCCAGGTTGCGGCCCTCGTAGCACTGCACATCGACGACCATGCCCGGCTCCAGCCGAGCGCCGAACCGGCTCTTGGTCCGGCGCACGCCCTTGGCCACGGCCCGGACCTTGCCGCGTCCCCGGGTGAGCAGGGTGACGATCCGGTCGGCCTCGCCCAGCTTGTGCGTGCGCAGCACGACGGCTGCTTCGCGGTAGGTGGGCATGCGCTCATTGTCCCACCGAGCGGCCCCGGATCGACGGCGGCAGGCGGGGTGGCGGCACACCTGGTGCCATTCGCACAGGTGTTCTATGCTGGCGTGCATGATGCTCCAGGGCTCGCTCCTCGACCAGGTCGACGAGGTCGGCCTCCGCCCGCTCGCGGGTGCCGTGCGGCGCACCACGCTGACCCGCGGCGCCTGGGTGGACGTGCGCCCCGGCTGGCTGACCGGCGCGGACGAGCTGTTCGCCCGGCTGGCGCTGGGCGGCCCGGCCGGGGTGGAGTGGCGGGCCGAGCGCCGCACGATGTGGGACCAGGAGGTCGACACGCCGCGGCTCCTGCGCTTCTACCGCGAGCACGAGACGCTGCCGGACCCGGTACTGACCCGGGCCAGGGACGAGCTCAGCCGGCACTACGCCGCAGAGCTCGGCGAGCCGTTCCGCACGGCCGGCATGTGCCTCTACCGCGACGGCCGCGACAGCGTGGCCTGGCACGGCGACCGCCACGGGCGCAGCACGCACCAGGACACGATGGTCGCGATCGTCAGCCTCGGGGCACCGCGCGCGCTGATGCTGCGTCCCCGCGGAGGCGGCGCGAGCACGCGCTACGTGCTCGGGCACGGCGACCTGCTGGTGATGGGTGGGTCGTGCCAGCGCACGTGGGACCACTGCGTGCCGAAGACCTCCCGCCCGGTCGGCCCCCGGATCAGCGTGCAGTTCCGGCCGCGCGGCGTGCGCTGAGGGCGGCGCTCTTCCGGCGCGGACCGTCCTCCGGGGCAGCGAGCCCGAGGAGCTCACGCACCTCCTGGGCGCCGCGCGCGGCCAGCGCCCGGTCGGCCAGCTCGCGGTACTGCCCGGTGGAGCCGGCGCGCAGCGCCCTCTTGACCATGGGGACGGCCGAGGCGGTGGCGCTGAGCTCGTCCACGCCGAGGCCGACGAGCAGGCCGGTCAGGTCCGGGTCGGAGGCGACGGCGCCGCAGAGGCTCACGCCGACGCCCGCGGGGACGTGGTCGGCCACGTGCCGGACCAGCTGGAGCACCGCGGGCTCGAGCGGGTCGGACCAGGGTGCCAGGGCAGGGTTCCCGCGCTCGGCCGCCAGCACGTACTGCGCCAGGTCGTTGGACCCCACGGAGACGAAGTCCAGCTCCTGGGCGAGCGTGCCGATGCGCAGCGCCGCGGCCGGCACCTCAACCATGATCCCCACGCGCAGACCGGACGGTGGCCCGGGCAGGCCGGCGCGGCGCGCCGCCCGGTCGAGCAGCGAACGCGCCACGTGCACGTCGTCGGCCGTGGAGACCATGGGAAAGAGGAGCCGGAGCGGGTGGTCCAGCGCGACCCGGCAGACCGCCTCGAGCTGGTCGAGGAGGAGGGCGGGGTCGGCCGCGAAGGCCCGCAGCCCGCGGGCGCCCAGGAACGGGTTGGGCCCCTCCTCCGCCGGCAGGAAGGCGAGCGGCTTGTCCGCACCGGCGTCCCAGGTGCGGATGGTCACGTCGTGCGGGTCGAAGACGTCGGCCAGCGCGGCGTAGACCTCGACCTGCTGCTCCACCGTGGGCGCCTGGCGCCACCGGGCGAAGACCGCCTCGGTGCGCACCAGCCCGGCTCCGTCGGCGCCGTGGCAGGCTCCGGCCCGGGCGACCGCGAGCGAGGCCACGTTGGCCTTGACCCTCACCCGCACGTGGTCGCGGGTCAGCGCCGGCACGTGCGCGTCACGCAGGGCCCGTTCGCGCTCGGCGCGCCTGCGCGCGACCAGCTCCTCGAACTCCGCGCGCACCTCCGGGGCCGGGTCCACGTCGAGGCGTCCGGTGCGCTGGTCGAAGGCGACCACGGTGCCGTCGGCGACGTCCGCGCGCTCCCCGAGACCGGTGAGGACGGGTATGCCCCGCGCCGAGGCGATGAGCACGCCGTGGCCGGTGCTGCCTCCTCTGCGGGTGATGACGCCGCGGACCCGGGCGGCGTCGAGCGCGAGCGCCAGCCCGGGATCGAGCTCGTCGACGACGAGGACTCCCTCGCCGGCGACCTCCGGCTCCGCCAGGCCGAGCAGCTCGCGCAGCACGCGCTCGCCGACGCTGCGCACGTCGAGCGCGCGCTCGCGCTGGTAGGGATCGTCCAGCTCCTCGAATCGGGCGGCGGCCTCGTCGACCACTTCCGACCAGGCGGCGGCGGCGCTCGACCCGGCATCGACGCGGGCCGTCGCGGAGGCGGCGATCTCGGGGTCCCGCAGCAGGGTGGCCTGCGCGGTGAACACCTCGGCCTCGCCACGGCCGACGGCGTCCAGGGCGCGGTGGGCGAGCTCCTCCAGCCGCGCGACCGCCGCGTCGACGGCGCCCCTCAGCCTGTCCCTCTCCCGCTCGGCGCCCTCGGCGGGGACCGCCCGCGGGTCGGGCAGGACGTCGAGCCGCACCACCGGTCCGACGGCGGCCTCGAGCCCGGAGCCGGTGACCGGGATGCCCGGTTCGGCCGCGACCGACAGCACGGGCGGGTCCTCCGCCAGCGGCTCCGCAGGAGGCAGGTCGCCGAAGCCCTCGGCCGCCAGCTCGACCAGCGCGGCCAGCACCTCCTCCGCGCGCGGGCCCTGCGCCTGCGCCACGAGGACGTGGCCCTGACGCGCGTCCAGGGTGGCCACGCCGGACAGGCTCAGCGCGTCCACCGGGCCGCGCCCCGAGGTGCGGTTGTGCACCAGCACCGTGGTGTCCGGGGCGACCTCGCCGGCGCGCGCGACGAGGCGGGCGGCCGGTCGGGCGTGCAGCCCGTGCTCGGCCAGGACGGGCAGCTCCACCGTGCGCACCGGTGGCCCCGCCGGGTCGAGGAGAGGGGACGTGCCGGGCTGACCCACGGTCCCGGACCGCGGGCCCTGCCGCGGGTGCACGGCGACCCCGGCGGGGGGCGTCTGCCGGTCGGCGCCGGCCGGATGACCGAGGTGCTCGACCTTGGCGCGCTGGGCCACCTCGGCCTCACGGGCGCAGGTCTGCAGGTCGGCCCCGGCCGCGGCGGAGGCGCTGGCAGCGACCACCCCCTCGACCAGCGGCGCGCTGCTGAGCACGACGCGCGCCGCGACCTGCGGGTCCACGAGCTCCAGCGCCATCTCGGCCGACAGGACCGCGCTGCCCAGGTCCAGCAGCACGAGCACGCCGTCCCCCTGGGAGGCGGCGTCCGCCCGGACCACCGCCTCGGCCACGGCGGTCGCGTCGGTCCCCAGCGTCTCCTCGTCCAGACCGGCCGCCACCTCCAGGTGGGGCCCGTCGGCCCCGAGCGTGCCGCGCGCCAGCGCGACGACGGCGCGGGCGAGGCTCCTGCTGTGGGAGACGACGACGAGGGAGATCACGACGAGGTCAGCCCAGCGTCCGGGCCGCCGCCTCGAGGATGAGCACCGCGCTGGAGGCGCCCGGGTCCACGTGCCCCGCGCTGCGCTCGCCCAGGTAGGAGGCGCGCCCCTTGCGCGCCACGAGCGGCTCGGTGCCGTCGCGCCCGCGCGCGGCTGCCTCGGCGGCGGCGCGCAGGCACTCCGCCGTGCCGGAGCCGGCGGCCAGGGCGGACTCGAAGGCCTCCAGCGCGGGTGCGAAGGCGTCGTACATGGTCTTGTCGCCCACCTCGGCCCGGCCGCGGGCGACGATCCCGTCGACCCCGGCGCGCAGGGCCTGCGCGAGCGGCCGGGCGTCGACGTCGGGTGCCGCCGACAGCGGTCCGGCCAGCCTGAGGAAGAAGGTGCCGTAGAGCGGGCCGGACGCGCCGCCGACCGTGCCCACCAGCGTCATACCGACCTTCTTCAGGTAGGCGTCGATGCTGGCGAACTGCTCCTCCTCGGCCAGCTCGGCGCAGCGGCGGAAGCCGCGCGCCATGTTGGTCCCGTGGTCGCCGTCGCCGATGGCGCGGTCGAGCTCGGTCAGGTGCTCGGCCTGCTGCTCGATCACGGCCGAGCAGTCCGCGAGCCAGGCCTGGAAGGCGGTCAGTGTCGTCATGGTCTCCTCATGCTCCCCATCGCAGGCCGGGGGTCGCCACCGGGGCGTCCCACAGCCTCACGACCTCGTCGTCGGCCCGCAGGAGGGTGACCGAGCAGCCGGCCATCTCCAGCGAGGTGATGTAGTTGCCCACCAGGCTACGGGCCACGGTGACGCCGGCCGCGTCCAGGACGGCCCGGACCTCGTTGAACATCAGGTAGAGCTCGAGCAGGGGCGTGCCGCCCATCCCGTTGAGGAGCGTGACGACCGCGTCGCCGCGCCGCAGCCCCAGGTCGGCGACGACCGGCTCGACGAGCGCCGCGGCGATCTCCCGGGCGGTCCCCAGCGGCACCCGCCGACGGCCCGGCTCGCCGTGGATGCCCACCCCCAGCTCCATCTGCCCCTCCTCCAGCTCGAAGGTGGGCACGCCGGCCGCCGGCACGGTGCACGGGCCCAGGGCCACGCCCATCGAGCGGGTCCGGGCGTTGACGTCGCGGGCGAGCTCGGCGCATCCGCTCAGGTCGCGCCCCTCCTCCGCGGCCGCCCCGACGACCTTCTCCAGCAGGACGGTGCCCCCGACCCCGCGGCGGCCGGCGGTGTAGAGGCTGTCCTGGACCGCAACGTCGTCGTCGGTGACCACGATCTCGACCTGCGGGCCGTCCTCCGTCGCGAGCAGCTCGGCTGCCATCTCGGCGTTGAGCACGTCGCCGGTGTAGTTCTTCACCACGTGCAGCACGCCCGCCCCGCCGTCGGCCGTGCGCAGCGCCGTCACGAACTGGTCCGGCACCGGCGAGGTGAAGACCTCCCCGCAGCAGGCGGCGTCCAGCATGCCCGGCCCGACATAGCCCGCGTGGAGCGGCTCGTGGCCCGACCCGCCCCCGGAGACCAGCCCGACCTTGCCCCGCACCGGGCCGCCACGGCGGCTGACCACCCGCTGCTCCATGTCGACCAGCAGGTCGTCGGGGTGCGCCGCGGCCATCCCGGCCAGGGCCTCCACCACCACGTCCGCGGGGTCGTTGAGCAGCTTCTGCATGGTGCCCACTCTGCCACGCCCCCTCCCGCGCCGAGGAGGGGTCAGAACCCCAGCCGGTCGAGCGCCTTGGGGTCGCGCTGCCAGTCCTTGGCCACCTTGACGTGCAGGTCGAGGTAGACACGGTGACCGAGGAGCTCCTCGATGCCTCGCCGGGCGGTGGACCCGACGTCGCGCAGCCGGGAGCCGCCGCGACCGATGACGATGGCCTTCTGGCTGGGCCGCTCGACGTAGACGTTGACCCGGACGTCGCTCATCGGGTCGTCCTGCGGCCGGTCCTCGCGCCGCACGATCTCCTCGACCTGC
>QEUR01000121.1 GCA_003577095.1 Acidobacteriota bacterium | reverse complement strand
CAAGGGCACCGGCAACATGGAGCTCAAGCTGGACCGCCAGCTGGCCAACCGGCGCATCTTCCCGGCGGTCGACGTCAACGCCTCCGGCACCCGCCGCGAGGAGATCCTGATGGGTGCCGAGGAGCTCAAGGTCATGTGGAAGCTGCGCCGGGTGCTCTCCGCGCTCGACCAGCAGCAGGCGCTCGAGCTGCTCCTGGACCGGCTGCGCAAGACCAAGCACAACTACGAGTTCCTCACCCAGGTGCAGCAGACCTCCTCGGTCCGGCTGGACGACGAGGACTGACCACCACCCACCCGGGAATGCGGGCCGGCAGCACGGCGTTTTCGTCCGTGCTGCCGGATCTGGCAGAATCTCCCACCGGCCTTCCGGTTCACGGCGCGCACCAGGCGCGGCGACCCGGGGGAGCGACCACCCACGAGGAGTGACATGAAGAAGGACATCCACCCGGAGTACGTCGAGACCCAGGTGACCTGCACCTGCGGCGCGACGTTCACCACCCGCAGCACCGCGACGTCCGGCCGGATCAACGCCGACGTCTGCTCCAACTGCCACCCGTTCTACACGGGCAAGCAGAAGATCATGGACACCGGTGGCCGGGTGGCGCGCTTCCAGCAGCGCTACGGCGCCAAGTCCGCCGCCAAGTAAGGCTTCCGACGCCGGTCCCGCGACAGCACGTCGCGGGGCCGGCGTTCGCCTTTCCACCCACGACGACAAGGGGTATGGCGTGACCTCCTCGGACTTCTCCTCCGCGCTCCCGCTGCTCGCCGAGCACGCCGACATCGAGCGGGCGCTGGCCGACCCGGCGGTGCACGGCGACCCCGCCGCGCTGCGGCGCCTCAACAAGAGGTACGCCGCGCTGGGCCCCACCGTGACGGCATACCGCGCGTGGGAGCAGGCGGCCGGCGACCTGGCCGCCGCCCGCGAGCTGGCGCAGGAGGACGCGTCCTTCGCCGAGGAGGTCCCGGCGCTGGAGGCGGCGCACGCGCAGGCGGCCGAGCACCTGCGCCGGCAGCTGGTGCCGCGCGACCCCGACGACGACCGCGACGTCATCCTCGAGGTCAAGGCGGGCGAGGGCGGCGAGGAGTCGGCGCTGTTCGCCGGCGACCTGGTGCGGATGTACCTGCGCTACGCCGAGCGCCGCGGCTGGCGCACCGAGCTGCTCGACGCCACCCCATCCGACCTCGGCGGCTACAAGGACGCACGGGTCGCGATCCAGGCCACCGGGACGCCCGCGCCCGGCGAGGCGCCGTGGGCCCGGCTGAAGTACGAGGGCGGCGTGCACCGTGTGCAGCGGGTCCCGGTCACCGAGAGCCAGGGCCGCATCCACACCTCCGCCGCCGGCGTGCTCGTCATGCCGGACCTGGACGACCCGGGCGAGGTGGAGCTGGACCCGCACGACCTGAAGATCGACGTCTTCCGCTCCTCCGGCCCCGGCGGGCAGTCGGTCAACACCACCGACTCCGCGGTGCGCGTCACGCACCTGCCGACCGGGCTGGTCGTCTCCTGCCAGAACGAGAAGTCCCAGCTGCAGAACAAGGAGTCCGCGCTGCGCGTGCTCCGCGCCCGGCTGCACCAGATCGCCGTCGAGGAGGCCGAGGCCGCCGCGAGCGAGCAGCGCCGCAGCCAGGTGCGCACGGTCGACCGCAGCGAGCGCATCCGCACCTACAACTTCCCCGAGAACCGGATCGCCGACCACCGCACCGGCTACAAGGCCTACAACCTGGACCACGTGCTCGACGGCGACCTCGACGCGGTCGTCCAGTCGGCGGTCGACGCCGACGAGGCGGAGCGCCTCGCGCACGTGGCCGACGGATGAGCCTCGACCGCCTCGTGCGGGCCGCGGCCGCGCGTCTGGCGGAGGCCGGCGTGCCCAGCCCGGACGTCGACGCCGAGATCCTGCTCGCCCACGTCCAGGGTCGCGAGGTCGGCGAGGTCCGCAGGGCCAGGATCATGGGCGAGGGCGTCCCGGGGGCGACGCGCACGGCATACCTGGGGCTGGTGGACCGCAGGTCGGCCCGGGTGCCGCTGCAGCACCTGACCGGCACCGCCCACTTCGCCGGGCTGGAGCTGTCGGTGGGTCCCGGGGTCTTCGTGCCCCGCCCGGAGACCGAGGTGCTCGTCGGGCTGGCGCTGGAGGCGCTGGAGGGCATGCAGGAGCCGGTGGTCGTGGACCTGTGCACGGGGAGCGGGGCGGTCGCCCTCGCCGTCGCGCAGGGGCGCCCGGACGCCCGTGTGGGCGCTGTCGAACTGTCGGAGGACGCCCACGGGTATGCCGTCACGAACGTCGGGCGGACCGGGCTGCCGGTCGACCTGCGGCTGGGCCGTGCGCAGGAGGCCTTCCCGGAGCTGGACGGCGCGGTCGACCTGGTGACGAGCAACCCGCCCTACATCCCGCCGGACGCGGTCCCGGTCGACGTCGAGGTGCGCGAGCACGACCCGGGGCTGGCGCTCTACGGGGGTGGCCGGGACGGGCTGGAGGTGCCGCTGGAGGTGGCCGCACGGGCAGCGGTGCTGCTGCGTCCGGGCGGGGTGCTGCTCATGGAGCACGCGGACGTGCAGGGGGAGAGCCTGACCGCGGCGCTGGCGGCGCAGGGGACCTGGAGCGAGGTCGACGACCACCTCGACCTCAACGGCCGGCCGCGGGTGGCGCGCGCCGTGCGCGCCTGATCCCGCAGGTCCCCGGACAGCGCGCTGCCCCGGTCCCGCTGGGCGGTGACCGGGGCAGCGCTGTCGGCGAGGTTGACCTACTAGAAGATCCAGATCAGCAGGGCGATGATGAGCAGGATGCCCACGATCGTCCAGATCAGTCCGCTTCCACGCATGAGTCTCACTCTCCTCAGGGTTGACGTCGGCACGCTCTGCACCGACGGCATCACCCGGACACTCTGCGCGAGCGTCCAGGTGTGCGCAACTCTAACCGGCACCACGGTCCGCGCGCGGGCGATCGCGTCCGGGAGGGCCGGGAAAGGGTGACAGACTTGTGCCGGAGCCGGCGGGTGGCCGGCCACGACCAGACCGTAGGAGGACGCATGGCCCAGGGGGCGCACCCGCTGCAGGACCGGCTGCTCGACTGCACCGAGCCGGACGCGCGCGAGGCTGCGCTGGCGCGGGCCACCGAGGCGGTCCGGGCCGGGAAGGTCGTGGTGCTCCCCACCGACACGGTCTACGGCGTGGGTGCCGACGCCTTCGACGTGGTGGCGGTGGCGATGGTGCTCGCCGCCAAGCACCGCGGGCGCGACATGCCGCCCCCGGTGCTCGTGCCGGCGCCGGGCACCGTCGAGGGCCTGGCGGTCGACGTGCCGATGTACGCCCGCATCCTCATGCGGCAGTTCTGGCCCGGCCCGCTGACGCTCGTCGTCCGCGCCCAGCCCTCGCTCCAGTGGGACCTGGGCGAGACCAACGGCACGGTCGCGCTGCGGATGCCCGACGACGAGGTGGCGCTCGCGCTGCTCTCGGAGGTCGGCCCGATGGCGGTCACCAGCGCCAACCTGAGCGGCCACCCGGCGGCGACCACCGGCCAGGAGGCCCTGGAGCAGCTCGGCGGTGCGGTGGCCGTCTACCTCGACGACGGGCCGCGCACCGGCGGCCTGCCCTCGACGATCGTCGACTGCACCCGCGAGGAGCCGGTGGTGCTGCGCCACGGCGCGCTCTCGGCCGACGACCTGCGCGTGGTGCTGGGCGCCACCGTGCTGCACGACGCGCCCCCGGCGCCGCCGGAGGAGGCCGAGGACGAGGCCGGCGCGAACGGCTCCGCCCAGCCGCCCGAGTCGCTCACCGGCACCCGGCTGGTCGGCAGCGTGGTCCCCAGCGGGGTGCCCGCGCCCCGGGAGGCCGTGCACACGCTGACGGCGTGAGCAGGTCCTCCGGGGCACGCTCTAGAGTGGCGTCCATGACGACCGCCGTGAACCCCGACACCTACTACGGCGCGAGCTTCGCCGCGCTCCTGGACCAGGACCCCGAGATCGCCGGCCTGCTGGTCTCCGAGCTGGACCGCCAGCGCGCCGGCCTGCAGCTCATCGCCAGCGAGAACCAGACCAGCCCCGCGGTCCTCGCGGCCGTCGGCTCGACCCTGTCCAACAAGTACGCCGAGGGCTACCCGCACGCCCGCTACTACGGCGGCTGCTCCGAGGTCGACAAGGTCGAGGACCTGGCGATCGAGCGGGCCAAGACGCTGTTCGGGGCCGAGCACGCCAACGTCCAGCCGCACTCCGGGGCGAGCGCCAACATCGCGGTCTACGGCGCCTTCACCGCCCCGGGCGACACCGTGCTGGCGATGTCGCTGGACCACGGCGGCCACCTCACCCACGGGTTCAAGGTCAGCTTCTCCGGCAAGTGGTTCGACGCCGTGCACTACGGCGTGGACAAGGAGACCGAGGACATCGACTACGACCAGATGGAGGCGCTGGCCAAGGAGCACCGGCCGAAGATGATCTGCGCCGGCGGCTCGGCGATCCCGCGCCTCATCGATTTCGAGCGGATCCGGGCGATCTGCGACGAGGTGGGGGCCGTCATGTGGATCGACGCCGCCCACTTCATCGGGCTGGTCGCCGGCAAGGTCATCCCCTCGCCGGTGCCCTACGCCGACGTCGTCTCCTTCACCACGCACAAGGTGCTGCGCGGCCCCCGCGGCGGCGCGATCGTGTGCAAGGAGGAGCACGCCAAGAAGATCGACCGCGCCGTCTTCCCGATGATGCAGGGCGGCCCGCTCATGCACGGCGTCGCCGGCAAGGCGGTCAACTTCGCCGAGTGCATGACCCCGGCCTACCAGGCCTACGCCCAGCAGGTCGTCGACAACGCCCGCGTGCTCGCCGAGTCCCTGGGGGAGAGGGGCATCCGCCCGATCACCGGCGGGACCGACACCCACCTGTCGCTGCACGACCTGCGCGGCGTCGGGGTCACCGGCGTCGACGCCGAGGCCCGCTGCGACGCGGCCGGCATCGTGCTGAACAAGAACGCGATCCCCTTCGACCCCGAGAAGCCCAACGTGGCCTCCGGCATCCGCGTCGGCAGCCCCTCGGTCACCACCCAGGGGATGGGCCCCGACCAGATGAAGGTCGTCGCCGACCTCATCCACCGGGCCGTCACCGAGGGCGACGCCGACCCCGGGCACGCGGTCTCCCGGGAGATCCGCGCGCAGGTCACCGAGCTGCTCGCGGACTACCCGGCCTACCCGGAGCCGGTCGCCGGCTGAGCCGGCGGCCCCGCCGCATACCAGCGGGTATGCGGTCGGGCCGGGAGTGTCCACGTGCGCGAGTTCCTCATGGTGCTGCTGACGGCAGCCGTGGTGACCTATCTCGCGACCCCGCTGGTCCGTCGGCTGGCGCTCGTCGTGGGGGCGATCACCGCGGTGCGCGACCGCGACGTGCACACCGTCCCCATCCCGCGTCTGGGCGGGGTGGCGATGCTCGTCGGCTTCGCGGCCGCCGTGCTGCTCGGCTCCCAGCTGCCCTACCTGGGCCAGCTGTTCGACACCTCCCCGCAGCTCTACGGCGTGCTGGTCGCCGCCGCGATCATCACCCTGCTCGGGGCGGTCGACGACGTGCGCGAGCTGGACTGGATGACCAAGCTGGCCGGCCAGGTCATCGCCGGGGGAGTGATGGCCTTCTTCGGCGTCCAGCTGCTCTCGCTGCCGATCGGCGGGGTGACCGTGCTGCCCGAGCCCGTCATGGTGACCCTGACGATCCTCGTGGTCGTGGTCTCCACCAACGCGGTCAACGTCATCGACGGGCTCGACGGGCTCGCCGCCGGCGTGGTGCTCATCTCGGCCTCCGCCTTCTTCGGCTGGTCCTACCTGGTCAGCACCAACTTCGACCCGCCCAACGTCTTTTCGATGGCCACCTTCATCAGCGCCGCGCTCATCGGGGTCTGCGCCGGCTTCCTGCCGCACAACTTCCACCCCGCCCGCCTGTTCATGGGTGACGCGGGGGCGCTGCTGCTGGGGCTGCTGCTCGCCGCGGCGACGATCTCGATGACCGGCTCGGTCGACCCCAACTCCTCGCTGGCCAGCGCCTCGGCCGCCGCCGCCATCCTGCTGCCGCTGGCGATCCCGGTGGCGATCATGGCCCTGCCCTTCCTCGACATCCTGCTGGCCGTCTTCCGTCGCACGCGGGCCGGGCAGCTGCCGTGGAAGCCGGACCGCGGGCACCTGCACCACCGGCTGCTCGACATCGGGCACAGCCACCGTCGCGCGGTCGTCCTGCTCTACCTGTGGTCGGCGCTCGTCGCCATCGGTGCGGTGTCCTTCGCCTACCTGCCCGCATGGGCCTCGGTCGTGGGCATCCTCTTCCTGCTCGTCGTCGCGATCCTGCTGACCCGGCGCCCGTGGGGCGCCGGGTCGGACCCGCGACCTGCGGTTTCGTCCCACGGGCCCACCTTGTGATAACTTTCACAAGCCCCCGAGAACCGCGTAGGAGCCACCACATGACCGCGACCGCGACGCCGCGCCCTGCGCGCACGCCCGGGCTGCCCGCGGTGCGTCCGATGCTCCTGGGCGGCCTGTTCCCGGCGCTTCCCGTGGTCGTGCTCGTGCCCCTCCTGGCCTGGGCCGCGGCCGGCGGCTGGGCGGCCGTCTCGGCCCTCGTCGGCGCGGTCGTCTCGGTGGTCGTCTTCGCCCTGGGCGTCGTGGGCATCCGTGGGGTCCTCGCGGGGCCGACCGCCACCACCATGGCCGGGGCCTTCGCCGTCTTCGTCGTCCAGCTCGTGCTGCTCGGGGCCGTGATCTGGTCGCTGGGGCAGACGACCTGGCTGCAGATCGTCCCCCTGGCCGTCGGCTTCCTGGTGGCCGGCCTCGTGTTCCAGGCGGGGCTGGTCGTCGGCTACCTGCGCACGCGCGCCGCCCTCGACGTCGAGCTGCCGGGGGAGGGCCGATGAGCTACCCCGAGCCCGAGGTCCGCGGCATGGCGCGCCAGACCGACATGGCCAACAAGGTCATCGGCTACCTGCTCGGCGGGCCGCTGGCCTTCGGCGGCCTCGGCTGGCTGGCCGACCAGCTGCTCGACACCTGGTTCCTGCTGCCCATCGGGGCGGTGCTGGGCATGGGTCTGTCCTTGTACACCATCTGGCTCAGGTACGGTAGGACATGACGTCGGCGCCCCTGCTGGGTCGCGCGCGGCCCGAAGGCGCGGTCGGCTGCCGTCCTGTGCCCGGCCCACCGTCCAGAGAACACCCTGTGGAGGAGAACGCGTGAGTGCGACCATGGCGGCCGTAGGCCTCGTCCTGCCGATGGCGGAGGGCGAGCACTTCCCGCCCACCCCCGGCAGCTTCTGGCAGCCGCTGTTCGCGATCCCGGGCACGGACTACGCCTTCACCCGGCCGATGCTGCTGATCGCCATCTCCGCCGTGGTCCTGGCCGTCTGGCTGTGGCTGACCACCCGCCACGCGGCCGTCGTCCCGGGCCGGGGCCAGTGGTACACCGAGCAGGTCTACAACTTCGCCCGCAACGGCATCGCCCGCGACATGATCGGCAGCAAGGACTTCATGCGGTTCGTGCCGTTCCTGTTCGCGCTGTTCGTCTTCATCCTGCTCAACAACCTCTTCGGCGTGATCCCGGGCTTCCAGAACCCGACGATGGCCCGCATCGGCTTCCCGATCGGCCTGACCCTCATCGTCTACGTGATGTACCACTGGGTCGGGCTGCGCAAGGCCGGCAGCGTCGGCGCCTACCTCGGCGGCCTGCTGCCCAGCGGCCTGCCCGGCTGGATCAAGCCGATGATCATGTTCCTGGAGCTCATCACCTTCTTCATCACCCGGCCGCTCACGCTGGCCCTGCGACTCTTCGGCAACATGTTCGCCGGGCACATGCTCCTCGTCGTCTTCATCGTCGGCGGCTGGTACCTGTTCAGGACGTGGGACCCGGCCCTCATGGCCGTCGCGATCCCGGCCTGGGTCCTGGGCGCGGCGCTGACCGCCTTCGAGGCCCTGGTGCAGTTCCTGCAGGCCTACGTCTTCGCCCTGCTCGCCGCCTCCTACCTCGGCGGCGCGCTGGCGGACGAGCACTGAGCCGCGGCTCGGCGCAGGTGCGAGACCCACAACTGAATACGCAACGAAGCCTCCGGCTGGGCGCCGCCCCGCCGGGACATCACACAGAAAGAGATTCGACGTGACTGGTGACATCACCCTGCTCGGCTACGGCGTCTCCGCGATCGGGCCGGCCATCGCCATCGGCCTCATCTTCGCGGCCTACATCAACGGTGTGGCCCGCCAGCCCGAGGCGCAGGGCAAGCTGCAGCCGATCGCCATCCTGGGCTTCGCTCTGGCGGAGGCGCTGGCCATCTTCGGCCTGGTCCTCTTCTTCATCGCCTTCTTCGTCGGCTGACGAACACCGTTCGCCCATCCAGACCAGTCCCTCAGCACCCGGCCACCCGCTGGCCGGCAGACCTGACGGACACGTACACGTGAGGAGTCGCGCGTGGAGCACACCACGATCGCGTCGGGCGTCCTGAAGGCTGCCGCGGAGTCCGAGCCGATGGGAGCCGGGGTCGACGCCGTTCCGATCTATCCCTACATCCCCGAGCTCATCTTCGGCACGATCGTCTTCGCGCTCTTCTGGTGGTTCGTCGCCAAGAAGATCGTCCCGAGCCTGGAGAAGGCATACGCCGAGCGCACGGCCGCCATCGAGGGCGGGATGCAGGCGGCGGAGCAGGCCCAGGCCGAGGCCGCCGAGGCCAAGAAGCAGTACGAGGACCAGCTCGGCGAGGCGCGTGCCGAGGCGGCCCGCATCCGCGAGCACGCCAAGGAGCAGGGCGCCCAGATCGTCGCCGAGATGCGCGAGCAGGCCCAGGCCGAGGCCAACCGGATCACCGAGACGGCGCACAAGCAGATCGAGGCCGAGCGCCAGCAGGCGATGGTCCAGCTGCGCGGCGAGGTGGGCACCATCTCCACCGCCCTGGCGAGCAAGATCGTCGGCGAGTCGCTGGAGGACGAGGCGCGTCAGCGCGGGATCGTCGACCGGTTCCTGGCCGAGCTCGAGTCGGGCGAGGTCCGGCCGGAGAAGCTCGGCGCGGGCAGCGAGCAGGGGTCCTGATGGACACCACCTTCCGCAGGGCCTACCACGAGGCCGAGCAGGCGCTCGCCCGGGTGCTCGCACCCGAGGGCGGCACCGACGCGGCCCGGCTGGCTGAGGACCTCTGGGCCGTGGCCCGGGCGGTCGA
>QEUR01000120.1 GCA_003577095.1 Acidobacteriota bacterium | reverse complement strand
CGGAACCTCATCCCCGGCTCGGCCAGCTCCTCGACGGCGTGCGCGGTCCAGCCGGCCGTCCGCGCCACCGCGAAGACCGTCGACCCCGCCTCGCGCGGCAGCCCGTCGACCAGCGCCCACAGCGCCAGCGGCAGGTCGACGGTCATCGGCCAGCCGCGCCGCTCCAGCAGCTCCCCCGCCACCAGGTCGACCGCTCCCACCACCTCGGCCGCGCACCGCCCGCGCAGCCGCCGCAGGAGCTCGTCCGCCCTCGGGTCGCGCTCCTCGTAGACGACGTGCCCGAAGCCCGGCGGCGGCCGGTCGGCCGCCAGCGCCGCGTCGAGCGCCGCCCTGGGGTCCTCCAGCGCCGCCCGCAGCCACCCGTGCGCGACGGTCGGCGCCCCGACGTGCAGCGGGCTGTCCGCGGTCGCCAGCGCCGCGAGCAGCGCGGTGCCCAGGTCCGCACCGCCGGACACCGCGACCCGCACCGCGGTCGTCGAGACGGCCATGTCGTGGTCGGCGAGGAGCACGAGCGCGGCCTCGACGTCCTCGACCCGGTCGGTCCCCAGCGCGGCCGCCAGCCGCCGCGCCACCGAACCGTCCTTGCGGCCCTCCCCCACCGCCTCCACCAGCATCCCGACCATCCTCGCCCCCGCCTGCACGAACGCCTCCGGCCGCCGGTCGCGCCGGCCCGGATCGGTGGCGGCGGCGACCAGCACGGCGTGCTTGAGGCGGTCGAGCACGGGGGTATGCCGCGGCAGCGCCGCCAGCAGCGGTGCCAGCGCCTCCTGCTCTTCCTCCCCGGGCACCGGGACCGCGACGGCCTCCTGCTGCCACAGCAGCGCGCAGACCTCCTCGAAGGTGGCGGTCCGCGACAGCTCCACCACGTCCCTGCCCCGGTAGGTCAACCGGTCCGGACCGGTGCTCACCTGCGTCAGCCGCGTGCGTACCTGGACCGCGGTGCCGGGAGCCGGCCGGGCGGCCGGCCGCTGGGTACCCTCCCGCAGGTCCCGCACCTCCTGGGCGTCGAAGAGGCTGCCGCCCGGTCCGCCCCTGCGGACCGGCGAGAGCACGCCGCGGCTCACGTAGGCGTAGACGGTCTCCACCTTCACGCCCAGGTATGCGGCCACCTGGGTCGTGCTCAGCGTGCCCTCGGGGACCATGCCCGGGCCTCCTGCATTGACTGGATCAACGTTGACAGACAATCAATGTTAGCGCGACGCTGCAGCCATGGACACGATCATCGCCCCGGCCGGCCTCAAGGGCGTCGTCGTCGCGGACACCGCGACCGGCGACGTGCGCGGCCAGGAGGGCTTCTACCACTTCCGCCAGTACTCCGCCGTGGAGCTCGCGCGGCACCGCTCCTTCGAGGACGTCTGCCACCTCATGCTCGAGGGGCACCTGCCGACCCCGGAGGAGTCAGCCGCCTTCGCCGACCGCCTCGCCGCGCTCGCCGCGCTTCCGCCGGAGCTGGAGGAGCTGCTGCCGGGGATCGCCCGCACCGGCGCCGACCGCGCCTCCCTGGCCAGGCTGCGCACCGCGGTCTCCCACCTCGGCTCGCTCGAGCAGTTCCCGCCCACCTGGGGCGCCGACCCGGACCGGGTGCGCGCCGACGTGCTGCGCCTGGTGGCGACGGTGCCGACCATCCAGGCTGCGCTCCACCGGCTGCGCAGGGGCGAGGAGCCGCTCGCCCCGCGCCCGGAGCTGGGCGCCGCCGGCAGCTGGCTGTGGATGCTCACCGGCCGCGAACCGGCGCCGGAGCACCGGGCGGCGATCACGGCATACCTGACCAGCACCGTGGACCACGGCTTCAGCGCCTCCACCTTCGCCGCCAGGGTGGTTACCTCGGCGGGAAGCGACGTCGCCTCGGCCGTGTGCGCGGCGGTCGGCACCTTCGCCGGCCCCCTGCACGGCGGCGCCCCCGACCGCGCGCTGGACGCGCTCGACGAGATCGGCACGGCCGACCGGGCGCGCGGGTGGGTCCGCGAGCGGGTCGCCGCGGGCGAGCGGATCATGGGCTTCGGCCACGCGGTCTACCGCACCACCGACCCGCGCGCGGCGATGCTCCGGGAGATCGCCCTCGGCCTCGGCGGGCAGCTCGCCGACCTGGCGGTCCGCGTCGAGGAGGAGGTGGTCGCCGCGCTCGCCGAGCTCAAGCCGGGACGGGAGCTGCACACGAACGTCGAGTACTACGCCGGCGTCGTCATGGAGCAGTGCGGCGTCCCGCGGGAGATGTTCACGCCCACCTTCGCGACCGCGCGGGTCGTCGGCTGGGGCGCGCACATCCTGGAGCAGACGGCCAGTCCGCGGATCTTCCGGCCGTCGGCACGCTACACGGGCCCCCAGGCTCCCGCGCCGCTCCCGACCGACTGATCAGGCGACGCGCGCGCTGCGCCAGCCCGGCGGCACGGCCTCGACCCAGGCGCGCAGCGCGGTGTAGTGGCCCTCGCCCATGGCCAGCTCGAAGGAGGAGGTGCCGTAGGTGACCGGCACCTGGATGAGGTCGGCCCGGCCGAGCTCCTCGGCCTCCTCCCCCGGCACCGCCGAGGCGATGCCCAGGTCGAGGTGCCCGCGCAGCCACGGGCCGACGGAAAGACCGCCCGACCCCCGCAGGGTCAGGCGGTCCTCGGTGAAGCGCAGGGTGCCGCGGCACCAGGTCCCGTCCGTGCTCGGGCCGCGGTAGGCGGCGGGCATCGGCGGACAGATGAGCCCCTGGTCGCCGAACAGCCGGAAGGCGATCAGCCCCAGGCCCAGGATCATCAGCGCGCCCAGCGCGGCGAGGATCACCAGGAAGAGGCTCTCCGGCATGTCGGTCTCAGGCGGTCTGCGCGCTGGTGAGGGAGGCGGCGTCGACGTTGTCGGCGACGATGACCACGCGGTCGTGGTCGACGGACAGGAAGCCGCTGTCGATGGTGACGGTCTCGGTGCCGCCACCGGTGTGGATGCGGACGTCACCGGTCACCAGGACGCCGAGCAGCGGCGTGTGGCCGGGGAGGATCCCGAGCTCACCGTCGATGCTGCGGGCGCTGACGCTCGCGGCCTCGCCCTCCCAGACCTTGCGGTCGGCGGCGACGAGCTCGACCTTCAGTGCACTCACGGCGGTTGCTTCCTCTCGGCGGGACGTCACACAGGCAGGTCCAGTCTACCGGTCCGCCGGACCCCGCCTACGCCAGCCCGAGGTGGTGGGCCTCCTCCCACAGCTCGGCCCGGACGCGCGGGTGCGCCGCCTGCTCGATGAGGTGGCGCGCCTGCTCCTTCTCGCTGCGGCCGAACAGCGGCGCCACGCCCTGCTCGGTGACGACCGCCGAGGCCTGGAAGGAGGTGACCGGCTCGTCGACCATCGGCACGATCGTGGACACGTCGGCCCGCGGGTGCCAGGAGCGCAGCGCCATCACCGCCTGCCCGCCCTGCGAGTGCAGGGCACCGACGATGAAGTCCGTCTGGCCCCCGAAGCCGCTGTGGATCCGGGCGTCGATCCGGGAGGCGTTGGCCTGGCCGAAGAGGTCGACCTCGAGAGCGGTGTTGATCGAGGTCATCAGCCGCTGCCGGGCGATGAGGGCGGGGTCGTTGGTGCGCTCGGTGCGCAGCAGGTGCACCCGCCGGTTGCCGTCGACCCAGTCGTAGAGGTCCTGGGTGCCGAAGAGGAAGGAGGTGGTCAGCGGGTGGTCGGCGTCCAGCGCCCCGGCAGCGTCCAGCGCCAGCACCCCGTCGGAGAACATCTCCGTCCACAGCCGCAGGCCGCGGTGCCCGGTGAGCGCCGCGAGCACGGCGTCGGGCACCGCACCGATGCCCATCTGCAGGGTCGCGCCGTCCGGCACCATCGCGGCGACGCGCTCGCCGATCGCCCGGGCGTCGTCGCCGAGCGGGGCGGCGGCGGGCGGGGTCGGCAGCGGGCTGCTGACCTCCAGCGCGAGGTCGACGTGCTCGACCGGCAGCAGGGCGTCGCCATAGGTGTACGGCATCCGGTCGTTGACCTGGGCGACCACCAGCCCGCCCCGCTCGCGACAGGCCTCGACCGCCGCCGGCAGCACGTTGACCTCGGTGCCGAGGGACACCACGCCGTCCCGCGGCGGCGAGCAGTGCAGGAGGACCGCGTCCACGGGCAGCGAGCGGCGGAACAGGACCGGGACCAGCGACAACCTGGAGGGTATGTAGCGCAGCCCGGCGTTGCGGCGCTGCCCCGCCCCGACGAAGCTCGTCTCCATCACCGCGCCCTCGCGCTCCGGCAGCCCGGCCGGGCCGTTGAGGGCGTTGAGGACGTAGCGCTCCACGTGCTCGTCCAGCAGCGCCACCAGCTCCCACGGGATGCTGTGGTTGCCGGAGGCGACGACGCGCGGCGTCCCGGGCAGGGCGCGCAGCGCGGCGGCCAGGGCGGAGGTGTCTGCGGTGATCACGCCGCCATTATCCTCCTACGTCGCGTAGGAGCTGGCGCGGCGCGCGAGCAGATATGCCGAAGGGCCGGCGAGTCCTTCGACTCACCGGCCCCACGGCATACCGCTCGATCAGGTGCTCAGCTGTTCTTCTCCAGCTCGGCGGCCTGGCGCTCGACGTCCTCGAGGCCACCGCACATGAAGAAGGCCTGCTCGGGCACGTGGTCGTACTCGCCGTCGGCGACCTTGGTGAAGGCCTCGATCGTCTCGGCCAGCGGGACCGTCGAGCCCTCGATGCCGGTGAACTGCTTGGCCACGTAGGTGTTCTGCGACAGGAAGCGCTGGATCCGGCGGGCCCGGCCGACGAGGATCTTGTCCTCCTCGGACAGCTCGTCGATGCCGAGGATCGCGATGATGTCCTGCAGCTCCTTGTAGCGCTGCAGGATCGACTTGATCCGGACCGCGGTGTCGTAGTGCTCGCGGCTGATGTAGCGCGGGTCCAGGATCCGGCTGGTCGAGGTCAGCGGGTCCACGGCCGGGTAGATGCCCATCGAGGCGATCGGCCGGGAGAGCTCGGTCGTCGCGTCCAGGTGGGCGAAGGTCGTCGCCGGGGCCGGGTCGGTGTAGTCGTCCGCCGGCACGTAGATCGCCTGCATCGAGGTGATCGAGTGGCCGCGGGTCGAGGTGATCCGCTCCTGCAGGGTGCCCATCTCGTCGGCCAGGTTGGGCTGGTAGCCCACCGCCGACGGCATGCGCCCGAGCAGCGTGGAGACCTCCGAGCCGGCCTGGGTGAACCGGAAGATGTTGTCGATGAACAGCAGCACGTCCTGCTTCTGCACGTCGCGGAAGTACTCCGCCATCGTCAGCGCGGACAGCGCCACCCGCAGACGGGTGCCCGGCGGCTCGTCCATCTGGCCGAAGACCAGCGCGGTCTGGCCGAGGACGCCGGCCTCCTCCATCTCCACGATGAGGTCGTTGCCCTCACGGGTCCGCTCGCCCACACCGGCGAAGACCGACACACCGCCGTGGTCGCGGGCGACGCGCGCGATCATCTCCTGGATGAGCACGGTCTTGCCCACGCCGGCACCGCCGAACAGGCCGATCTTGCCGCCCTGCACGTAGGGGGTGAGCAGGTCGATGACCTTGATGCCGGTCTCGAACATCGTGGTCTTCGACTCCAGCTGGTCGAAGGCCGGCGCCGAGCGGTGGATGCCCCAGCGCTCGGTGATCTCGAGGGTCTCGCCCTCCGGCAGGTCGAGCACGTCACCGGTGGCGTTGAAGACGTGGCCGAGGGTCACGTCGCCGACCGGGACGGTGATCGGGCCGCCGGTGTCCTGCACCGCGGCGCCGCGGACGAGGCCGTCGGTGGGCTGCAGGGAGATCGCGCGGACCATGTTGTCGCCGATGCCCTGCGCGACCTCGAGGTTGATCGTCTTGGGCCCGTCGCCCAGGTCGACCTCGGTCTTGAGCAGGTTGTAGAGCGCGGGCATCTGGCCCGGGGGGAACTCGACGTCGACGACCGGGCCGATGATCCGGGACAGGCGACCCACGCCGCCCTGCGTCTGCCCGGCGTCGCTGGCCGGAGCGTCAGTGGTAGCAGTCATGACTGTTGCTTCCTTCTCACTTGGCGTCGGCGAGGGCGCTCGCGCCGCCCACGATTTCGCTGATCTCTTGGGTGATCTCGGCCTGGCGGGCCTGGTTCGCCAGCCGGGTGTAGGTCTTGATGAGCTCCTCGGCGTTGTCCGTCGCCGACTTCATCGCGCGCTGGCGGGCGGCCAGCTCGGAGGCGGACGCCTGCAGCAGCGCGTTCCAGATCCGGGAGGTGACGTACTTCGGCAGCAGGGCGTCCAGCACCTGGGGGCCGTCCGGCTCGAACTCGTAGAGCGGGTAGATGTCCTCCGCGTCCTCAGGGGCGTCGTCCTCGACGTACTCCAGCGGGAGCAGCCGACGGACCTCGACCTCCTGGGTGACCATCGTGACGAACCGGGTGGAGACGACGTGGATCTCGTCGACCCCGCCGTTCTCCGAGCCGGCGATGAAGTCCGAGGTCAGCCGCTGGGCGATCTCCCGCGCGACCTCGAAGGTCGGCGCGTCGGAGAAGCCGGACCAGCTCTGCTCGAAGCCGCGGCCGCGGAACTTGTAGTAACCCTCGGCCTTGCGCCCGGTGAGGTAGGGCACCATCTCCTTGCCCTCGTCCTCCTCGAGCAGCTCGCGCAGCTGCTCGCTGCGCTTGAGCACGTTGCCGGAGTACGCGCCCGCGAGCCCGCGGTCGCTGGTGATGATGAGCACGCCGGCGCGCCGGACGGTCTCCCGCTCGGTCGTCAGCGGGTGCTCGACGTCGGCGTAGCTGGCGACGGCGGACACCGCGCGGGTGATCGCGTTGGCGTACGGCGTCGTCTGGGCCACGCGCTGGCGGGCCTTGACCACGCGCGAGGCGGCGATGAGCTCCATCGCCCGCGTGATCTTCTTGGTCGACTGGACGGACCGGCTGCGCTGGCGGTACTCCCGCTGCTGCGCTCCCATATCTCGCCTCTCTCGTTGGGCTCGTACGTTGCAAGGTGGTCGGTGCTGGTGGGGTATGGCGTGGGGCCGGCGGGTGGGACCTGCCGGCCCCACGTCATACCTCCTGGTGCGTCAGCGCCGACGGACCTTGATCTGCTCCTGGTCGACGTCCTCGGACTCGAGGCCGTCGATGTTCTCGAAGTCCTCGTCCGAGCCGGTGCGGACCTCGCGGCTGCTGTCCGGGTCGAACTCCTGCTTGAAGGCACCCATGGCCTCGACCAGCGTGGCCTCGGTGTCGTCGCCGAGCTTGCCGGACTCGCGGATCCCGTCCAGCAGGCCCTGGTGCTCGCGGCGCAGGTAGTCCACCCAGTCGGCCTCGAAGCGGCGCACGTCGGAGACCGGCACGTCGTCGATGTGGCCGTTGGTGCCGGCCCAGATGATCGCGACCTGCTCCTCGACCGGGACCGGCGAGGACTGCGGCTGCTTGAGGATCTCGACCATCCGCGCACCGCGCTCGAGCTGCGCCTTGGACGCGGCGTCGAGGTCGGAGGCGAACATCGCGAAGGCCTCCATCTCGCGGAACTGCGCGAGGTCGACCTTGAGGCGGCCGGAGACCGACTTCATCGCCTTGATCTGCGCGGCGCCGCCGACGCGGGAGACGGAGACACCCACGTCGATCGCCGGGCGGACGTTGGAGTTGAACAGGTCGGCCTGCAGGTAGATCTGGCCGTCGGTGATCGAGATGACGTTGGTCGGGATGTAGGCCGAGACGTCGCCGGCCTTGGTCTCGATGATCGGCAGTCCGGTCATCGAGCCCGCGCCCATGTCGTCGGACAGCTTCGCGCAGCGCTCGAGGAGCCGGCTGTGCAGGTAGAAGACGTCGCCCGGGTAGGCCTCGCGGCCCGGCGGGCGGCGCAGCAGCAGCGACACGGCGCGGTAGGCCTCGGCCTGCTTGGACAGGTCGTCGAAGACGATGAGGACGTGCTTGCCCTGGTACATCCAGTGCTGGCCGATGGCCGATCCGGTGTAGGGCGCGAGGTACTTGAAGCCGGCCGCGTCGGAGGCCGGGGCCGCGACGATCGTGGTGTACTCTAGCGCGCCGTTCTCCTCGAGCGTGCCGCGCACGGAGGCGATCGTGGAGCCCTTCTGGCCGACCGCGACGTAGATGCAGCGGACCTGCTTGTCCGGGTCGCCGGACTCCCAGTTGGCCTTCTGGTTGAGGATCGTGTCGACCGCGACCGTGGTCTTGCCGGTCTGGCGGTCGCCGATGATCAGCTGGCGCTGGCCGCGGCCGATCGGGATCATCGAGTCGATCGCCTTGATGCCGGTCTGCAGCGGCTCGTGGACCGACTTGCGCGCCATCACGCCGGGAGCCTGCAGCTCCAGCGCGCGGCGGCCCTCGGTCTCGATCTCGCCGAGACCGTCGATCGGGTTGCCCAGCGGGTCCACGACCCGGCCCAGGTAGCCGTCGCCGACGGCGACCGACAGGACCTCGCCGGTGCGGCGGACCGGCTGGCCCTCCTCGAGGCCGGAGAAGTCGCCCAGGACGATGACACCGACCTCGTGCACGTCGAGGTTCAGCGCCAGCCCGAGCGTGCCGTCCTCGAACTCGAGCAGCTCGTTGGTCATGACCGAAGGCAGGCCCTCGACGTGGGCGATGCCGTCGCCGGCGTCGACCACGCGCCCGACCTCCTCGCGGGAGGCGGCGCTGGGCTCGTAGGACTGGACGAACTGGTCCAGTGCGTCGCGGATCTCTTCCGGACGGATCGAAAGCTCCGTCATCATCTTCTCCTCGTCGTGGGTCCGTGCTCGTCAGTGGCGGACCGGATGGGTCGTGCTGGTGGGTATGCGGTGGGTCAGCTGGTCAGCAGCCGGCGTGCCTCGGCCAGCCGGTGGCTGACCGTGCCGTCGATGACCTCGTCGCCGATCTCCACCCGGATGCCACCGACGACGTCCTCGTCGATGACCACGTGGGTGTGGACCTGGCGGCCGTACTGCGTGCTCAGCGCCCGCGTCAGGCGGTCCTGCTGCTCCTGGCTGAGCGGCACCGCGGTGGTGACGGTCGCGGTGACCTGCTCCTGGTGGGCCGCCGCCTGCTCGAGGAATGCCTCGAGGGCGTGGTCGAAGCGACGTCCCCGGGTGCCGGAGACGGCCTGCCGGGCCAGGCGCACCGACTCCGGCGCGGCCTTCACCGAGAGCAGCCGGTCCACGAGCGTGGCCCGGGCCTGCGCGTCGGCCCTGCGGTCTGCGAGAGCGGCCTGCAGCTGCGGGTTGCCTTCGACGATCCGGCCGAACCGGAACAGCT